>JAZNDB010000228.1:0-28171 GCA_045587845.1 Faecousia sp. | reverse complement strand
TACGCAGGCTATACTCTGAATCGTGGCTGCGGCTGCCGTCATGGCTTTTGTGGTGCCTGTGCTACCATCTACCGCATCAAGGGTAAGAACGAATTAAAGACCTGTCTTGCATGCCAGACACAGGTTCAGGAGGGTATGTATGTAGCATCCATTCCTTTCTTCCCCACGCATAAGCGCACCTACACCATCGAGGAGCTGAAAGCCGATCAGCGGGTAATGATGGAGCTGTATCCTGAAATCTACGCGTGTATTGGTTGCAACGCCTGCAC
This sequence comes from Faecousia sp., assembly GCA_045587845.1. GTDB lineage: Bacteria > Bacillota > Clostridia > Oscillospirales > Oscillospiraceae > Faecousia. Next base: position 27,902 of record JAZNDB010000228.1, on the reverse strand, counting down.
CAAGGCTTGTACCCAAAGTTTGAATGTTATGCAGTACATTGCCTATGCCCAGCGGGGCGAACTGGAAAAGTGCGCCGAGGAGTCCTTTGACTGTGTTGGCTGTGGCTGCTGTTCTGTACGTTGTCCCGCAGGCATCAGCCATCCTATGGTTGGTCTGCTGGCAAGACGGCTTACCGGTAAGTATATTGCGCCTGAGAGTAAGCACCTGACCCAGCGTGTGGAGGAAATCAACGCCGGCGCTTACGATGAACTGATTGAGGCAGTTATGCAGAAGCCTATCAGCGAAATGCAGGAGCTGTATAACCACCGGGATATTGAAAAGTAAGGAGGGGCTACGATGTTTACAGAATCTATGATGGAATCCATCAAGAAGGTGGAAGCCACCCGCGCTGCCCGTATGAGCGCGGAGCCCCGCCGTATGACCGCAGAGGAAAAGGCTGAACTGCTGAAGGCATATCATCCGGATTATCGCTCTGAGGGATTTAAAGAAATTAAGATTGGCCCGAACAAAGGTCAAAAAGCGCCTGTGGAGCTGGTGGATTTGCTCCACTCCAACAGCCGCCTGCTAAGCGAAAACGTTGACCTGACCAAGATCGACTATGATGTGGATGTATTGGTGATCGGTGGCGGTGGCGCAGGCGCTTCCGCAGCTATTGAGGCGCACGAGGCCGGCGCCAATGTTATGATGGTAACAAAGCTGCGAATCGGTGATGCCAATACTATGATGGCAGAGGGCGGCATTCAGGCTGCAGATAAGGAGAATGACTCTCCCGTGCAGCACTATCTGGATGCGTTCGGTGGCGGCCATTTTGCGGCCCGTCCCGAGTTGCTGCGCCGTTTGGTTATGGAAGCGCCCGACGCTATCCAGTGGCTGAATAAGCTGGGTGTTATGTTCGATAAGGACGAGGATGGCCGTATGGTCACCACCCACGGTGGCGGCACTTCCCGTAAGCGTATGCACGCCTGCAAGGATTATTCCGGCGCAGAGATTATGCGTACTGTCCGCGATGAGGTGCTTAACCGCAAAATTCCCGTAGTAGAGTTCACTTCTGCTGTGGAACTGCTGAAGGATGAAAAGGGACAGGTGGCAGGCGCAGTTCTGATGAATATGGAAACAGGCGATTATCTGGTTGCCAGGGCGAAAACCGTCATTATTGCAACAGGTGGCGCCGGACGGCTCCACTATCAGAATTTCCCCACCTCCAATCACTACGGCGCTACTGCTGACGGCTTGATTCTTGGCTATCGCGCAGGCGCACCGTTACTGTATCAGGACACCATTCAGTATCACCCCACCGGCGTTGCATTCCCCAGCCAGATTTTCGGCGCGCTGGTCACTGAAAAGGTGCGTTCTTTGGGCGCTATGCTGGTTAACAAAGACGGTGAGGCATATGCCCATCCTCTGGAAACAAGAGATGTTTCAGCATCTGCCATCATTCGCGAATGCACCAACGGCAAGGGTGTAGATACACCTCTGGGCAGTGGCGTATGGCTGGATACCCCGATGATTGAGATGTTAGGTGGCGAAGGCACCATTGAAAAGAGAATTCCTGCAATGCTGCGTATGTACTTAAACTATGGCATTGATATGAGAAAGCTCCCCATTCTGGTATATCCCACTCTGCACTATCAAAATGGCGGTTTGGAGATTGGCGGCGAGGGCTTTACCAAGACCATTCCCAATTTGCTGGTTGCCGGTGAAGCCGTTGGCGGTATCCACGGACGGAACCGTCTGATGGGTAACTCCTTGCTGGATATCATCGTCTTTGGCCGTAATGCCGGTAAGGCTGCTGCCACCAAAGCGAAGGAAGTCACTTTGGGAACGCCCAATCTGGATCATATCTACGCCTATGCGGATATGTTGAAGGAAGCAGGCGCCACCGAAGCAGGTGTTTCCCCGCTGCTGCTACCCCAGTATGCGCGGCACGAACGGTAAGGGGGGCGTTGTAAATGGAATGGCTTCAAAAATACTACAGCAGTATTGTTGAGAGCGATTTGTTTATGATCTTTGCGATCCTTGCGCTGGGCTATATTGTGGGTCGGATCACCGTCTGTGGCTTGAATTTGGGCTCTGCCGGTGTTTTGCTGGTAGCATTGGTGTTCGGTCACTTTGGCGTGACAGTTCCGGATATAGTTGGTGACATCGGATTGATTCTGTTCGTCACCGCAGTGGGACTGATTGCCGGACCCAAATTCTTCCGGAATTTTAAGGTAAATGCAAAATCATACATTTTGCTGGGCGTGATTATTATTTTAGCAGGCGCGCTGACCTGTGTGGCAGGTGTGTTCCTGCTGGATATTCCCTCGGATGTCAGCACCGGCTTGCTTTCCGGCGCGCTGACAAGCACCCCCGGTTTGGGCGCTGCCAAGGAGTCTGTTGCCAATCCCGGTAATGCTTCTGCCGGATATAGCATTGCCTATATCTTCGGTGTTGTAGGTGTGGTTTTGTTTGTGCAGATTATCCCCAAACTGCTGAAGGTGGATATGGAAGCAGAACGGGCAAAATTCACGGCTGCTGCCGGTGTGGAAGTGAAGACGGAGAGTAAGAAACTGTTGGAGCTGGATAGTATGGGCTTCTGCGCGCTGGTAATCACCGTTGTACTTGGCCTTTTCCTTGCTAAATTAAAAATCGGCAACTTCTCCCTGGGCACTTCCGGCGGACCGCTGATCTTTGGTTTGGTCGTAGGCCATTTTGGTAAGATTGGTCCTGTCAGCCTGCGGGTAAAAAAGACTGTTTTGGAGGCCGTGCGGGAATTGGGTCTGGTGCTGTTCCTGTTAGGCGCCGGTGTGGAAGGCGGCGCAGGTTTCCTGCAATGCCTGGCTGACAACGGCGGCGTCAAGTTGTTCCTTGTTGGCGCGGTCATTACACTTGCACCTATGTTTGTCGGCTTTGCTTTCGCAAGAAAGATCCTGAAACTGGACATTCTGAATGCGCTGGGTTCTATTTGCGGCGGTATGACCAGCACCCCCGCCCTTGGCTGCCTGATTCGGGTAGCAGGCACAGATGATGTTGCTTCTGCCTATGCGGCAACCTATCCCTTTGCTCTTGTATGCGTTGTGCTGGCTTGTCAGTTTATTGGTATGATCCCACTGTAATAAGGAGAAAAACGAATGCGCGAAATTTCTGTTTCTGCTATCACAGATGTGGTAGAAAGACTTTGCATTGAAGCAAATACGCACCTCCCCGGTGATGTAAAGTGCGCCATTGAGCAGTGCCGTTCCCTGGAGGACAGCGGTATTGCAAAAGGTGTTCTGGATAAGATTATCGAGAATTACAACATTGCGGATGAGGAATGCGTTCCCATTTGCCAGGATACCGGAATGGCCTGCGTGTTTCTGGAAATTGGACAGGATGTGCACTTAACAGGCGGCGACCTGCGGGAAGCCGTTGACGAGGGTGTTCGCCGGGGTTATGATAAGGGTTACCTGCGTAAGTCCGTGGTTGCAGATCCTGTTCGCCGTGGCAATACGGGGGATAATACGCCCGCTATGCTCTACACGGAGATTGTTCCCGGTGAGAATGTGAAAATCACCGTAGGCCCCAAGGGCTTCGGAAGCGAGAATATGAGCGCTATCCGGATGTTCAAACCCTCTGCCGGTCTGCAGGGCATCAAGGATTTTATTCTGGAAACTGTGGAAAATGCCGGCCCCAACCCCTGTCCGCCTATTGTGGTGGGTGTGGGTATCGGCGGCACATTCGATAAGGCTGCGCTTTTGGCAAAGAAAGCCATTATGCGACCTTTGGACACCCGCAATCCCGACCCCTTCTACGCAGAACTGGAAGAGGAGATGCTGGAAAAAATCAATGCTCTGGGCATTGGCCCTCAGGGATTTGGCGGCAAAACCACGGCGATTGGTCTGAACATTGAAACGATGCCCACCCACATTGCGGGTATGCCCTGCGCCATTAACATCAACTGCCACGTTACCCGGCATAAGACGGAGGTGTTGTAATATGGAAAAACACATTACCCTTCCTTTGACAGAGGAACTGGCCAAAACCCTGCGTGCAGGCGACACCGTGTATTTGACAGGCACGATTTATACCTCCCGTGACGCAGGCCACAAGCGGATGTGCGAGGCGCTGGCAAGGGGAGAGGAACTGCCCTTTGACCCTAAGGATGCCACCATCTACTATGTTGGCCCTACGCCTGCCAAGCCCGGTCACGTTATTGGCTCTGCCGGTCCTACTACCTCCGGACGTATGGATGCCTATGCCCCCACTCTGATGCGCGTAGGCGCACGGGGTATGATTGGTAAGGGCGCAAGACTGCCGGAAGTGGTAGACGCTATGAAGCAGTATTCCGGTGTTTACTTTGGCGCAATTGGTGGCGCAGGCGCGCTGCTGGCAAAATGCATCAAAAGCTGTGAGCTGATTGCCTATGAGGATCTGGGCGCAGAAGCGCTGAGAAAGCTCTATGTGGAAGAAATGCCTCTGTTTGTGATTATCGACAGCCAGGGCAATAATCTGTACGAATCCGGCAGAAAGGAATATCTTGCCGGCCGTAAGTAAAAAGGCATATATAACAAAAAGTACCGAAAACCGTGGGTTTTCGGTACTTTTATTTCTTACTGGAGAACAAAATGCGCCTGAAGATGGCGAATCAATGCCTCTGCGCTGGTGGAGAGATAGGAATTTTTGCGGAAGGCCAAGCTAAGCTCCCAGGGAAAGGCAGGTGTAAAGGGGATCAGCTCCATCTGGTCCTTGCAGATTGCTTCAATAATAGGACCGGGAAGCACCAGGATTCCGTTGGAAAGCATACTGATCTGACATAAAAATTCACTGCTGCTTCCGCTAAAGCCGATATGGGGCGCAACGTTTTTTTCTTTAAACAAATCCATCAACTGGGTGTGGACACTAAAGTCGGGACTGTAGGTGTTGAATGGAACATCTTCAAAATCTTCAATAGTGACGTGACTGCGTCCAAACCAGGGGTGATTTCGTGTCACACCCGCAACAACCTGGCCTTGCAACAAGGGGATTTCGCTGAGGGATTGATGGGCCACCGGCCGCACCAGAATTGCCATATCCAATGTGCCGTTTTCTACTAGTGTACTCAATTCGTTAGCGCCGGCCTCCAATATTTTAAGGGAAATTTCCGGATATGCGGTTTGAAAATCCACCAACGCTTGCGCCAGAAATAAGGTTCCCACAACGGCAGGGAAGCCGATTGTAACACTTCCTGATTGCAGGTTTTGGATTTTCATAACCTTTTCCTGCATTTCGTTTAATGACTCCAATGTGCGCCGTATGTATTCCAGAACGGTTAATCCCGTGTCTGTTGGAAGCGATTCGTGCCCCTTTCGGTAGAAAAAGGTTGTATTGAATTCTCCTTCAACCTTTCGCAGCGCCTTGTGCAAGGCAGGCTGGGAAATATGCAGTTTTTGCGCTGCTTTTGTAATACTCCTTGTTTGCGCAATCATATCAATGTATTTCATTTCCCGGATATCCATAGTAGCAAACAATCCTTTCCGCAATGATTTTGCAAGACCTGCATATAGTATACAACAAAAATAAAATAAACTCAAGGTTATAAAAAAAGAAAATAACAGATATTTGCGTTACCGGTTTTTATATGCTATACTGAAAACAGCAAGAAAAAGCGATATTCACACTGCAAGGAGGGCATAAAATGGCGAAAATAATGACTGTTTCCGATGCTGTAAAGGAGTATATTAAAAATGGATCCACGATCACCTTTGGTGGATTTATCGGTTCAGCCCATCCGGAGGAAGTTTCTCTTGCGATTGAGCAAGAATTTTTAACCACCGGAAACCCCAATAACCTGACATTATTATATTGCGCAGGTATGGGCGACAGCAATGAAAAGGGTCTGAACCACTTAGGTCACGAAGGCCTGGTTTCCAAAATTATCGGCGGCCACTGGGGTTTGGTTCCCAAATTGCAGAAGCTGGCGCTGGAAAACAAGGCGGCTGCCTACAATTTGCCCCAGGGCGTTATCAGTCAGTTGTACCGTGATATTGCAGCCGGCAAGCCCGGTGTGATTACCCACGTGGGACTAAAGACCTATGTTGACCCCCGCCTGGAAGGCGGTAAGATCAATCAGAAAGCAGCTGAAGAAGGCGACATCGTGGAGGTCATCAACATCCGCGGTCAGGACAAACTGTTCTACCACGCATTCCCCATCGATGTGGCAGTTATTCGCGCTACATATGCCGACGAGCACGGCAACTGCACAATGGAACACGAGGGTGTTACCCTGGATGCCCTGTCCATTGCCCAGGCCACCAAAAACTCCGGCGGCAAGGTAATCGTACAGGTGGAAAATGTGGTCCAGTTCGGCTCTTTGGATACCCGTCTGGTAAAAATTCCCGGCATCCTGGTTGATGCGATTGTGATCTCCAAACCTGAAAATCATATGCAGACCTTTGAAGTGGCATACAATCCTGCATACAGCGGCGAAATCAGAATTCCCGTAGATGCCATTGCGCCTCTGCCTATGGATGTGCGTAAGGTGATCACCCGCCGCGCCGCAATGGAGCTGGTTCCCAATGCGGTGGTGAATCTTGGTTTGGGTATGCCCGAATGTATTTCTGCGGTTGCGGCCGAAGAGGGCATCAGCGATACAATGGTCCTCACGGCGGAAAGCGGTGTCATTGGCGGTGTGCCTGCGGCGGGCTTGAGCTTTGGTGTAACAGCCAACGCCGAATGTGTGATTGACCAGTCCTATCAGTTTGATTTCTACGACGGCGGCGGATTGGATGTTGCCTTCCTGGGTCTTGCTGAAATGGACGGAAACGGTAACGTGAACGTTTCCAAGTTCGGCACGAAACTCCCCGGTTGCGGCGGCTTTATTAACATTACCCAATGCGCGAAAAAGGTGGTATTCTGCGGCACCTTTACCGCAGGTGGCCTGAAAGAAGATTTCCGTGACGGCAAGGTGGAAATCGTGCAGGAGGGCAGAGGTCATAAGCTGGTGGAGAAGGTCCAGCAGATCACCTTCAGTGGCGACTATGCAAGAGAAATGGGTCAGAAGGTTTACTACATTACTGAGCGCGCTGTATTTGAGCTTACCGAAAAGGGTGTTGCCCTGATCGAGATTGCGCCGGGTGTGGATCTGGAAAAGGACATTCTGGCACAAATGGACTTCAAGCCCATCATCGGTGATGTAAAAATGATGGATGCGCGTCTGTTCAACGAAGAAAAAATGGGTCTTACTCTGTAATCGTTAAGGGAGGAGAAAGGTATGAGAAATGCTGTTATTGTCAGCGCAGTGAGAACTGCGGTTGGTTCTTTCGGCGGCACATTAAAGGATGTATCCGCTGCCGATTTGGGCGCGATTGTTATTAAGGAAGCCGTGCAAAGAGCCGGTATTACCCTTGCCGATGTAGATGAAGTCTATATGGGTAACGTGGTGCAGGCCGGTCAAGGGCAGAATGTGGCCCGTCAGGCGGCGGTGAAGGCCGGTATTCCTGTGGAAAAGCCTGCCGTTACGCTGAATATGGTTTGTGGCTCCGGCCTGCGCGCCGTTTCCCTGGCAGCCCAGTTGATTCGCTTGGGCGATGCAGATGTAATCGTTGCCGGCGGCACTGAAAATATGTCTATGGCGCCCTATGCTCTGCCCAAGGCAAGATGGGGACAGAGAATGGGCAATGCTACAATGATCGACACGATGATCAATGATGCGCTGACCGATGCATTCAGCGGTGTGCATATGGGTATCACCGCAGAAAACATTGCCGAGCAGTGGAACATTTCCCGGGAAGAACAGGACGCATTTGCCGCAGCATCCCAGCAAAAGGCAGAGGCCGCCATCAAGGCAGGCAAATTTGCAGATGAGATTGTCGCTGTTGAGATTCCTCAGAGAAAGGGCGACCCCATCGTATTTAACACCGACGAATACCCCCGTTTCGGCGCAACTGTCGAGGGTATGGCCAAACTGAAGCCTGCCTTCAAGAAAGATGGCACCGTTACCGCCGGTAACGCATCCGGCATCAATGACGGCGCAGCAGCATTGGTAATTATGAGCGAAGAGAAAGCCAAGGAACTGGGCTTGAAGCCTTTGGCAACGATTCTGTCCTATGGCTCCAAGGGTCTGGATCCCGCTATTATGGGCTACGGCCCGTTCTACGCAACCAAGGCAGCGCTGGAAAAGGCAAATCTGTCTGTTGACGATTTGGATCTGATCGAAGCAAACGAAGCATTTGCTTCTCAGAGCATCGCCGTTGCCAAGGATCTGCAGTTTGATATGTCCAAGGTCAATGTGAATGGCGGCGCAATCGCAATCGGTCACCCGGTTGGCGCGTCCGGCGCAAGAATTTTGGTAACACTGCTTCACGAGATGAACCGTCGGGATGCCAAGAAGGGCTTGGCTACCTTGTGCATTGGCGGCGGTATGGGCACTGCGATTATCGTAAGCCGCGACTAAAAAACGAAAGCGAGGAAAAAGTAATGAAAATTTGTGTTCTTGGCGCAGGCACTATGGGTGCAGGTATTGCGCAGGCATTTGCCGCAAAGGGTTATGAGGTTATCCTGCGGGATATTAAAGATGAGTTTGTGGACAGGGGTCTTGCCGGTATCCAAAAGAGATTAAGCAAACTGGTAGCCAAAGAAAAGATTACCGAAGAGCAGAAGGAAGAAATTCTGTCCCGCCTCTCCGGCACTACCGAAATGAAGTATGCTGCAGACTGCGATCTGGTTGTGGAAGCGGCTGTTGAGAATATGCAGATCAAGAAGCAGATTTTTGCAGAACTGGACGAAATCTGTGGCGAAAACACCATTTTGGCAACCAACACATCTTCTCTTTCCATCACCGAAGTGGCATCTGCCACCAAGCGTCCCGATAAGGTCATCGGTATGCATTTCTTCAACCCTGCGCCGGTTATGAAGCTGGTTGAGGTTATCAAGGGTATGGCTACCTCCGAGGAAACCTTCGCTGCCGTGAAGGAAATCGCGGAAAACATCGGCAAGAAGCCTGTTGAAGTGGCAGAGGCTCCCGGTTTTGTGGTAAACCGCATCCTGATTCCTATGATCAACGAGGCATTCGGCATTCTGGCAGAAGGCATTGCCAGCGCTGAGGATATTGACCAGGCTATGATGCTGGGCGCAAATCACCCTATGGGTCCCTTGGCCTTGGGCGATTTGATCGGTTTGGATGTTTGTCTGGCAATTATGGACGTGCTTTACAACGAAACCGGCGATACCAAGTACCGCGCCCACAGCCTGATGCGTAAGTACGTAAGAGCCGGCTGGCTGGGAAGAAAGTCCGGCAGAGGCGTATACCAGTACTAAATCAAAAAAAGAGAACAGGGAAACCTGTTCTCTTTTTTGCGGCAAAACCAACCTATGCTTCTGCCAGTATGTTCATATTGACAAGAAAACACTTTTGTGTTACGATAATTCAGAACGATAGAGGCGCATTTTGTCAAGAGTATCGCACATCACTCTATGAGGGCTGCCAGGCCGTGCGAGAAAGGGGCGAATGCCGAAGTGTGCGCTGTGGCGGGCGTATGGCTGGCAGTGCGGAGAATATCCGTATTGTTGTCGCATAAGTGCGGAGTGCTATCATCAAAACAATTTCTTTGCAGATTTGTGGTTTTGGTAGATAGCCTCAGGGCTATCTTTTTTGTTTAGGAGGAAAATATGAAGAATACAGTGTTTACAGGTGCCGCAACGGCGATTATCACCCCGATGAAGAACAATCAGGTGGACTATGAAACCTTTGGGAAATTGATTGAATGGCAGATTGCCGAGGGTATCGATGCCATTGTTGCGGTAGGCACTACGGGTGAGGGCCCTACGCTGACCGATGCAGAGCATAAGGAGGCAATTCGGTTTTGTGTTGAAAAAGTGGCAGGCAGAGTACCCGTCATTGCCGGCACAGGCTCTAACGATATTGCATATGCCATTGAACTGACGAAATTCTCCTGTGAGGTAGGCGCCGACGCGATGCTGCTGGTAACACCTTACTACAACAAGGCAACTCAGCAAGGCTTGATTGCGTCCTTTACCGCCATTGCCGATGCCAGCACAAAACCCTGTATTCTCTACAATGTTCCCGGTCGGACAGGCTGCAACATTACACCCGAAACCTGCGCGGTTTTGGCAGAGCACGAAAGAATTGTGGCCATTAAAGAAGCCAGCGGTAACATTTCTCAAGTGGCGAAAATTGCGCAGCTTTGCGGCGATAAGCTGGATATTTATTCCGGCAACGATGACCAGATTATTCCCATTATGAGCCTTGGCGGCAAGGGTGTTATTTCGGTGCTGTCCAATCTGATGCCCAAAGAAACGTCTGATATGTGCAAGCTGTATATCCAGGGCAAGGTGCAGGAGGCATTAAAGATGCAGCTGGATTACCTGCCTCTGGTGGATTCTCTGTTCTGCGAGGTAAACCCCATTCCAGTGAAGGCGGCTATGGCGGCTATGGGCTTGTGCGAAAATTGCCTGCGCTTGCCTCTGACACCTATGGAGAAAAAGAACGAACAGGTACTGCTGAAAAATATGGAGCAGGTTGGCTTGTTGGCAAAATAATAAATAACAGGTGAAAAATATGAAAATTGCCATTTATGGATACGGAAACTTGGGAAAGGGCGTGGAGTGCGCTGTCTGCAATGCAGAGGATGCCATACTCACAGGCATTTTCACCCGGCGAAATCCCGAAAGCATAAAGACCCTGTCCGGCGCGCCGGTGTATTCTGCGCAGGATTTGCAGAAGTTTAAAGGCGATATAGACGTGCTGATTATTTGTGGCGGAAGCGCTACGGATTTGCCGGTAATGACACCTGCGCTGGCCAAGGATTTCTGCGTGGTGGATAGCTTTGATACCCACGCGAATATCCCCACCCACTTTGAAAATACGGATAAAGCTGCAAAGCAGGGCAATCAGATTGCGGTTATTTCTGCAGGCTGGGACCCGGGTATGTTTTCTATCAACCGGCTGTATGCCTCGGCCATTTTGCCCAACGGCAACGATTATACCTTTTGGGGCAGAGGCGTAAGCCAAGGTCACTCCGATGCAATCCGCCGAATTGACGGCGTGGTAGATGCCAGACAGTATACCATTCCCGTGCAGGCTACGCTGGAAAGTGTACGTGCGGGGGAGAACCCCACCCTCACCACAAGACAAAAGCACACCCGTGAATGTTTTGTAGTGGCGCAGGAGGGCGCTGATTTGCTGCGCATTGAGCGGGAAATCAAGGAAATGCCTAACTATTTTGCAGACTACGATACAACGGTGCATTTTGTGTCCCTTCAGCAACTGCAGCAGGACCACAGCGCGCTGCCTCACGGCGGCTCTGTGATTCGCACCGGCACCACCGGTATGCATCAAGAGAATCAGCACTGCATTGAATATAGCTTAAAGCTGGATTCTAACCCGGAATTTACAGCAAGCATTCTGCTGGCCTGCGCCAGAGCAGCAAACAGAATGCATTTAAGAGGCGAAACAGGCTGCAAAACCCTGTTTGACATTGCGCCTGCCGACCTGTCTCCCCTTTCTCCGGAAGAATTGAGAGAAAAAATGCTTTAAGAGGAGACACAAATTGTGAATAATACAGAAATGATTTGCCAGAACCTATCGGTAAGTGAAACTGGCATTTTGCAGTTTGCCGGCCAAAGCACAGCAGAGCTTGCCCAGCAATACGGAACGCCTCTGTATCTGATGGATGAAGACCGTATTCGCAACCGGATACAAACCTATGTAAGGGGTATGCAAAAAGGCTTTGGCGGGTATGGCCACGTGCTGTACGCCTCGAAAGCGGCCTCCTTCAAGCGGATATATGAAATTGCGGCGGAGGAGCAAATTGGCATCGATGTGGTCTCCTCCGGAGAGATTGCCACTGCCGCCTGCGCGGGATACCCCCTTCAAAATGCATATTTTCATTCCAACAACAAAACAGACGCAGATATTCATTATGCCATACAAAAGGGCGTAGGCTTTTTTGTGGTGGATAACGGGGAGGAGCTTTCCGTTATCAATGAAATTGCCGGGCAGTATGGCATCAAACAGGCAGTGCTTCTGCGGATTACACCCGGTATCGACCCCCACACCTACGCAGCCGTAAACACCGGTACGGTGGACTCTAAGTTCGGTTCAGCCATTGAAACAGGACAGGCAGAGGAAATCACAAAACTTGCCTTGTCTATGCCCGGTATTGACCTGCAGGGCTTTCATTGCCATATAGGCTCTCAAGTGTTTGATTCTTGTGTATATCTGCAAACGGTGGATGTGATGATTGCCTTTCTTGCAGATATACAGCGCAAACTGGGCTTTACCACAAAAAAACTGGACATTGGCGGCGGTTACGGTGTGCGATATACCAAAGATGACCCTGATATCGACATCGAGACCAATCTGATTTCCGTTGGGCAGCGGGTAAATGCGCTGGTAGCGGAATACGGAATCCCTATGCCCCATATCTATGTGGAACCGGGCAGAAGCATTGTGGCGGATGCAGGTATGACACTGTATACGATGGGTACATTGAAAAAGATTCCCGGATATAAGAACTATGTTTCTGTGGACGGCGGTATGACAGACAACCCCAGATACCTGCTCTATGGCGCTGCCTATACCTTGCTTCCCGCAACGAAAATGCACGAGAGCAGAAATATGGTGTGCTCCGTGGTGGGAAGATGCTGCGAAAGCGGGGATGTCATCCAAAGGGATGTTCCTATGCCGGAGTCGTTAAAGCGGGGGGATTTGATTGCCTGCCTGACCACAGGCGCTTACAATTATTCTATGGCCTCCAATTATAATCGTATCCCAAGACCTGCTGTGGTAATGCTGTGTAACGGCAAGAGCTACGTGGCGGTAAAACGGGAAACACCGGAGGATATGGCGAAACTGGATGTTTAGCGAAGAAGCCCACTGCGTTTTTTGCCTTTCCGAGGCCCAAATAGAGGTTGTAAAACAGACGGTTTCGTGGTATGATTAGTGTGTATTGTAACTGGCTGTATGGGGTGCTCTGTATGGTCAAAAATAGGAGGCTAAAAAATGATTGTTCCGGCTCTGTTATTTGCATTAGGTCTTGTGCTTCTGATCAAAGGTGGCGACTGGTTTGTAGACGGCGCGGCAGGTATCGCCCGTCGGTTTAACCTGCCCGATATTATTGTTGGCGCTACCGTGGTTTCCATTGGTACAACCCTGCCCGAGGTAATGGTTTCCGCCACAGGCGCATTAAATGGACAAGGTGCAATGGCTTACGGCAATGCCATAGGCTCTATCATCTGTAATACGGCGCTGATTTCTGCCATCTCTGCAACCTTTAACCCCGGCCCTATCAACGCCAAGACAATGAAAGTGCCCACAATCTTTTTCTTCACATCTGCCGCTGTTTATTGCGCAGTAACCTATCTGTTGGGCGAATTTCCCCGCTGGATCGGCATTGTGCTTTTGGGTATCTTTGTTACCTATATGCTGATTACGGTAAGACAGGGCCTGAAAAACCCTGAGGAGAATCACGAGGAAACCGAGGAAGAAGGCAAGCAAAAGAGCCTGCTGATGGAACTGCTTCTGCTGGTTGTAGGCGCTGCTCTGATTGCAGTGGGCGCAGACCTGCTGGTAGATAACGGCACAATTATTGCGCAAAAACTGGGTGTGCCCGAAACGGTAATTGCACTCACCTTTGTGGCCTTGGGCACCAGCCTGCCGGAATTGGTAACCACCATTACCAGCCTGCGGAAAGGACACGCATCCCTGGGTGTTGGCAACGTAATCGGCGCAAATATTTTCAATTTGGTGCTGGTTTCCGGTATTTCCGTAACGTTGGCTCCCTTTGAAGTACCTGTCGGCAAAATGCTCTTTGGTATCAACGCCTCTCTGGTGCTGGATATTCCGTTGATGCTTGCGGTAATGCTGCTGCTGACTGTGCCTGCCTTGCTCAGAAAAAAACTGGCAAGATGGCAGGGTATTGCGCTGCTTGTAATCTATGCCGCATTCTGCACCTTGCAGTTCGTTCTGTAAATAATAGGAAAGGCAGCCAATGGGAACGTTGGCTGCCTTTTTGTAAAATCGTGCTGGTTTTTTCTACAATATTGCTTTCAGTGCTGAAAAGGGTTTACTTTAGCAATAGGGTATGGTATTATCAAGCTTAGAGCGTCCCTTAAAAATACAGATTATGAAATTTTTTGGAGGAGCAAAATGATTATTAATAAAAAAAGCCCGTTGACCATTGCGCTGCCTGCCCAGCCTACCAAGCGGGAGCAATTTGCGGCAGAAGAACTGAAAAAGTATCTGCAAATGATTTGCGGCGTGGAGGCAGAGATTGCCCAGAATGCAGGCGCAATGACCATTGCTGTGGGTGGTCCTGAACGGAATGCGGTTACCGCCAAGTACATCACCGAGGCAGAGTTCGATGCCTTGGTTCCCGGCCCTGAGGGTATCTTTATCAAGGACTATGGCACCTGTCTGGTAGTTGCCGGCAGCTCCAAGAACGAAAACGAGCGTGAACGTGGCACCATTTATGCTACCTACGAACTGCTGGAACGGTTTGCCGGCTGCTCGTTTGCTACATACGTTAACCCCGAAGTTCCCGGTGGTGAATACGTACCCCAGGCAGAGGAATTGGATTTCACCGGCATCTACTATGTGAAAGCAAAGCGGGATGTAGAAACCCGTGGCGCTATTGTGCAGAATTCCGTTCACGGCATCAGAGAGAACTTTACCCTTGCCCGTACCTTCTGGGATTGGCTGTGTAAGAACCGCTTCAACCATATTTACACCTGGAACAGAGTGTATGAGCACTTTAAGGAAAACGGTCTGCTGGAAGAAACAGAAAAGCGCGGCTTTATTCTGGAGGTAGGTCACCACGATACGATCGACACAATGCTCCCCCAGAAGGGCAACAAGTACTTCCCTGAGCATTATTACGAAACCCATCCGGAATATTACCGCCTGAACGAAGACGGCACCCGCTTTGAGATGGTAGACCACTGGGGTCAGATGGTACTTTGCTCCCGCAACGAGGAAATGATTGAGCAGTTGGCGCAAAATATGATTTCCTGGCTGGACCAGAACCCTCTGGTAAAGGTTTACAACTGGTGCGACAAGGACGGTATGGCACCCCAGTGCTGCTGCGAAAAGTGCAAGCCCTATACAAAATCCCAGAACAGCCAGTATATGCTGAACAGACTTGCTGAGAAAATCAAGGATAAACACCCGGACGTAAAGCTTTCCAGCCTTGCATACGTGGATAGCTGGGAGCCTCCTGAGGGTGTGGACGAGATGAGCTCCAACCGTATGATCTGCGAGGCAGTTTGGCACAGCACCGGCCTGAGAAAGACCGGTAAGCCCGACGGCTCCTGTCTGGCAAACACACTGTATGAAGACAACCTGCTGGCCTGGAAGAATAAGTACAACATTCCCGTATTCTATTATGATTACTTTATGGGCGTCTACCCCGGCAGACAGAGAATCGTACCGATGGCAGACGAAATTCAGGCGATGTACCGCCGCTTTATGGAGAAGGGTATTGTAGGCTCTGAAACACAGATTGAGGTATTCAACCTGTGGAATAACCTTTTGAACTTCTACACCTTTGGCCGTACCGGCTATGACACAGAGCTGTCTTTGGAAGACAATATCCAAAAGCTCTGCCGTGTATTCGGTAAGGGCGCACCCTATGTGGCGGAGAATCTGCGTTACTTTGAGGAAGTGCTGGACGGTCAGTGCGAGATTATGACCGCCGGTGTGTACTTTATGCGCCACGTAGACAAGGAACGTGTCTATGCCAACTACGATAAGGCATTGGCTGCCGCCGAGGGCGATAGCGCTGCCCGGAACAATATCCGTATGATGCGTATGGCATTCCGTTATACCGATTTGGAAACCCGCGAAGAATACGCAATGGACGAAAAGGGCTACAAGGCACTGAAGCATTACGATATTCCCGAGCGGGGAGAGCTGCTGTATATGCGGGATCATTTCGATAGCTATGTCAGCTGCGCTGGCTACGGCATTGCTGTTCCCGTGGAAGGCGAGCCTGCTCCCTTTACTCCGGATAACTGGTACGAAATGGACAAATAATTCCCTAAAAATAGAAACAGGACACCGTTTTTACGGTGTCCTGTTTTTTGTGTCGCTGATTTCAGATAAATCTTCCTCGGTGATAGGTCTTAGAACCCTTGCAGGATTTCCTGCGGCAATTACATTATCGGGAATATCCCGGGTAACCACGCTGCCTGCGCCGATTACCACATTGCTTCCAATGGTAACACCGGGCAGAATTACACAACTGCCCCCAAACCACACGTTATTGCCCACCGTGATGGGAATGGCCTTTTCCAGCTTACTGTTGCGTTTTTTCCAGTGGATGGGGTGATGGGCGGTGTAAAACTGACAGTTAGGCCCGATAAAAACATCGTTACCAAAGGTGATTTTTGCGTCATCCATAAACAGACAGTTACTGTTGGCAAAAAATTCATCGCCAACAAACATATGAAAACCATAGCTGCAGGTCAGGGGAGGCTCAATGTAACAGTTTTTCCCAACCTTGGCAAATAGCTGCCGAATCAGTTCCTCACGGCGTTCTAAGTTTGAGGGACGTATATGGTTAAAATCAAAGCAAATTTCCGAGGCCTCTAAATGGCGCTGGGGAAGGCCGGCTTGTACGGCATTGTAGAAAAGGCCCTGTTCAAATTTTTCAAATTCTGTCATAAACACCTCTTATTCTCCCAATGGCACTTCTTGCCAGCCGGTAGGGGTCAAGATCCGGTGGGTACGGAATCCGCAAGCTTGCGCCAGTTGCATAGCTTCCGGCAGATAGCTGCAGATATGATCTACGTGGTGGCTGTCGCAATTCAATACGATTGCGCCCCCAAAGTCACGGATTGCTTTCAGCAGGGTTTTGGACGGATAGGGTTTTGTGCGATACCCGCGGCTCATTGCGCCCGTATTGATTTCAAACACAGCATCCTGCTGACACAGAGCCTCTATCGCTGCCAATGCCGGTTGCAGATATCTGGGGTCTTCCTGGTCAAACAGGCTGCCGTCTTCGTTGAACTTGGTTACCAGGTCAAAATGCCCGATAAAGTCACAGTGGGTTTTATTGGGAATGTCTGCCATAATGGAAAAATAATAGGCAGTCATTTTGTAAGGGTCGTCACCAAACCCTTCGCGAATTGCTTTTTGCAGGTTTTCCTTGGTTTCGTCCACATAGTAGATCTCTCCGTTAATCCCAATATAATGGGTAGCGCCGATGGTATAATCCCGCTGAAAATCAGGACGCACCCCATAGTAATCGTCCTCAACACCTAAGTAAATTTCCAATTTATCGGCATATTTCTTTTGGCAGTCCCGCACTTGCTGAATGTAAGAAGTCCACCCATCGGGCTGGGTGCAGTACCGCAAATCAAAGGCAACGGTGGAGTGGCCGGAAAAGCATAAACTCTGCATACCGTTTTGAATTGCAGATTGTACCATCTGCTCTACGGAGTGATTGCCATCGCAGCAGGTGGAATGCACGTGATAGTTTCTAAGTACCATTATTTGTTCCTCTGTTTAGTTCTTTTAGCGATGAGATGCTTGAAATCGCTGCGCTTACATAGGCCCAGTAAGCCTATGTAAGCGCCTGAAATGCATAATACTTATACCACGGGTAAATCCCCGTGTCAATCATTTAGATATGCGTACGTTTCAATGTTGTGTATGCCCTTTTGCGTATCGTTGTTGGACAAAAATGGATATAGGAGATAGTGGCTTTTTTGCTGATTTGTCTTGCAATATTTTCTGTTTGACGATATAATATATTTTGAGGTTTTATTGTAACCGATACGAGGTGTGCAGAAAATGAAGAAAAATAAGACACGAATCACAACCTTGATCATTGTGTGTATAGGGCTGTGTCTTTGCATATATGCCATTGCAGCGCAGGTACATACGGTTCGTTTTTTTGTGGGTGATACTCTTTACAGTCAACAGAGGGTAACAACCAAGGAATGTCCTGCGGAAGTAACGGTGGAAGAAGCGGGGCTGGTGTTCCGTGGCTGGCAAAATAGCGCCGGTGAAATAGTAGATGTGCCCGCTACTGTCATCACACGGAAAACAAATTACTATGCAGTAATACATCCTGTTTTGGACCGGCACGTTCCCTACCTGTTTGCAAATGAATTGGGAATGGTCCGACCGAATGATGCTTTGACCTGCGATGAATTGGCATCTGCGCTGAACGCTTTGGCAGGCGAGGAGGCAAAAAAGCATTTCCCCCAAATGCCTGCCGGTAGCGAAGCGATTTCCCGGGAGAATGTGCGTTCCACATTGACGGCTTTCTTTTTGAGCCGGGAAGTGGATAATGCGTTACCTGCTTCCGATGCCGGGCAGGTATCCCGTGGAGAATTTGCCGTGGCAATGAATTTGTTGCTGCAGCGGTGCAATGCCGAACAGACGGTAACAGCAAATGAAACGAAATTGCCTGTAGACCTGTTCCGTGGGCAGGCCGGTGTATACGATATGCTGGAGGCCGTGATGCCCCACGAGCTTGGCGCAGAGGGAGAAACTTGGCAGAGTGTTGCTCTGCCGGAATCCCGGCCTACATTCCTGAACATCGACGGCTGGCTGTATTATCTTCAAGAGAACGGACAGCTTCTTATGGACGGAGATGTGGGCACACTGCATTTTGATTCTAACGGTCGCTACACCTGCGGCGATGCAGAGCTGGACACCCAGGTAGCGCAGATCATTTCCCGGCTGATGGCAGAAAACCCTGGGATGGACAAGCTGCAACTTTTGCGGCAGTGCCAGATTTATTGCCGTGATACATTCCAGTATCTCCGCCGCGACCCCTACGAATTTGGCGCTACCGGTTGGGAAATTGAGGATGCCAAGAATATGCTCGCAAAGGGCAGAGGCAACTGCTACAGTTTTGCCGGAGTGTTTTGGGCGCTGGCCCGGGGATTGGGGTATGAAGCCTATGCCATCAGCGGCACTTGCCTGAAGGACGAGCAGCCCCACAGTTGGGTGATGATCGAATTTGACGGTGAGGAATTTTTCTTTGACCCCCAGTGGGAGTGGGCGTACCACAATCGCGGCGTGTATGACAAGGAAATGTTTATGCTTTCTTTGAAGAGCGCCAGAAATTGGGGCTATAAATGGACACCCCATTGGTAATGGGAAGGAGCCTGTATGAACACAGACAGTGTTATATTTCTCAGCTTTTTTTTGCCTTTAACGGTGCTGCTGCACCGGATAATCCCCGGCAAAAAGATACGCAGCATTCTGCTGTTGGGCGCAAGCCTGTTGTTTTATAGCTTTGGCGGCTTTGCCGGACTTTTTATCATACTGGCTTCAGCCGGGGTGAACTATCTGTTTGCCCGATTGATAGAAAAAGGGTGGGGCGGAAGGATTCTGCCCGCTTTAGCGGTGGCAGCAAACCTGATGTTGCTGATTGCCTATAAGTATCTTGATTTCTTTTTGCATAGTGCGCTGGGTCTGCCCCGAACAGGGCTGTCTTTGGCCGCGCCCTTGGGCATTTCCTTTTTTACATTCAAGAGCATCAGCTATTTGGTGGATATTTACCGGAAGAAGAATAACGCGGGAAGCTTTTGGCAATTTCTCCTTTATATTTCCTTCTTCCCCCAGGTGATGGCAGGTCCCATTACCCGTTTTAATGATTTTTGCAGCACATTGGAGCAGCCGGATACGGGTTTTGATACCTTTGCCCGAGGCCTGCGGCGGTTTGTGATTGGTCTTTCCAAAAAACTGCTGCTGGCAGCGGCATTAGGCACAGTTGCAGACCGTGTGTTTTCTTTGCCCGGCGCAGAACTGCCCACCGCCCTGGCCTGGGCAGGCGCAGTTTCCTACCTGTTGCAGATTTACTTTGATTTTTCCGGCTATAGCGATATGGCGATTGGCTTGGGAATGGCCTTCGGTCTGGCTACAACAGAGAATTTTTGCTATCCCTACATCGCCACGACCGTGGGCGATTTTTGGCGGCGATGGCATATTTCCCTGTCTGGCTGGTTCCGGGATTATCTGTATATTCCTCTGGGCGGTAACCGTAAGGGAACGGTCCGTACAGCGCTGAACAAGGTGGTTGTATTTGCTCTGTGCGGTGTTTGGCACGGCGCTGCGTGGAGTTTTTTGGTTTGGGGCTTGTGGCACGGATTGTTTACCGCGTTGGAAAGCCTGTTGCCCACTAAGAAATGGAATAGCCGCATTCCCGGCAAAATAGCCGGACATATCTACACTTTAACGGTAGTAATGCTTGGATTTGTTATGTTCCGGGCGGAAACGGTGGGACAAGGTTTGCAAATGATTGCCGCGATGTTCGCAGGCGCGCCTGTCACAGCATCGGCTACGGTGCTTTTGCACCAGCTCCTGACAGGAGAATGGCTGTTTTCGCTGATTGCCGGCAGTATTTTCTGTCTGCCTGTTGTGCCTTGGTGTAAAGCGAATGTCAAACTTGGAAAAATAGCGGAAGCAGTTAGTTGGATTGTATGCGCAGCGTTGTTTCTGCTGTGCCTGACCAAACTGGCCTCCGGCGGCTTTGCCCCTTTTATCTACGCGCAGTTCTGAGGTAATTTATGAAACAAACGATTTTAAAATGGTGCTTTGTGGCGGTGTTTTTTGCATCAAGCCTTATATTGTCACTGGGCATACTGATTGCCGGACCGTCTGCGGCGGGCGCCAATGAAAAACTGTCCAAAACGCCGGCGCTTTTCAGCGATACGGGAGCACTCAATCCGGATTATCTTTCCCACGTTGCGAATTGGATCAACGACCACTTCTTTCTGCGGCAGGAATTGATTACGCTGGACAATCTGATAACCTCTCGTTTTTTCCGTACTTCCGGTACAGATGATGTACTTCTCGGCAGTGAGGGCTGGCTCTATTACGGGTCTACCCTGGATAATTATACCGGTCAAAATCAAATGACGGACCGGGAGATTTTTAGCGCCGCTACCAATCTGGAACTGATGGCAAACTATTGCCGGGAACAGGGCAGACAGTTTTTGCTTGTGATCGCCCCTAATAAAAATGCCATTTATGGAGAAAATATGCCGGATACCGGTATATGTAACCCCCGACAAGATGCAGAAAACCTGCATAAAGAACTGGACAATCGGCAGGTGAATTATGTAAACCTGTTTGCTCTGTTTGATAGCCAGACGGAAAAGCTCTATTTTGCTCA
Organism: Faecousia sp.; assembly: GCA_045587845.1. Taxonomy (GTDB): domain Bacteria; phylum Bacillota; class Clostridia; order Oscillospirales; family Oscillospiraceae; genus Faecousia. The sequence goes on along the minus strand of JAZNDB010000228.1, from coordinate 6,812 downwards.
CGATTCCCATTGGAATTCCAAAGGCGCAGCGTTGGGGGCGGATGCCATCAATGGTGCATTTGGAAGAGTAAGCTGTTACGGCGATGATGTCTTTGCCGGAACAATGCTCCATCAGGGTGATTTATATCAAATGCTTTACCCATCGCTGAAAGATCCGGAACGGGATGTGGTCTACGGAGGAAAGCTGGACTTTACCTACGTGAGCGCAGCCACCAAGCCGGACAGCATCAGCCTTAAGACAGAAAGCGGCGGGGAAGGCTCGTTGCTTGCTTACCGGGATTCTTTCGGCAATCTGTTGTATCCGTACTTGGCGGATAGCTTTGCATCGGCGCATTTTTCCCGGGCAGTCCGCTACGACTTAACACAACCGGGCGATTATGTGCTGATTGAACTGGTGGAACGGAACTTGCGTTATTTGGTCACCAACCTGGCGGTAATGCCTGCTCCGGAATGCCAGCAGGTAATTCCGGAAAGCAGCAACGGCACAGTTGCCTTTACTATGGGGAAAGGCCCGGAGGGCTACACCCAGATAAAGGGTTATCTGCCCGCAACACCGGATACGGACAGTCGGGTGTATGTGGTCTGCGGCGAAAAGACCTATGAGGCATTTTTGACGGCAGATAACGGCTACGGAGCAACCGTTCCCACAGGGGATGGGGCTGCACAACTATTATTCACCCAAAACAGACAGACGATCCGATACGATTTAGAAACTGCAAAATAAGGAGAATCCCAATGAAAAAGATAATACTTCTGCTTCTTATCTGTCTTCTGCTGGTGGGTCTGTGTGCCTGCGGCGGGCAGCAGCAAACAGCCGATACCACAACGAATACTACAGAGAATACAACTGCCAGCAGCGGAGAAACCACAGCAGAAACCCAAGGCGTTGCAGATTTGAAAGCGCTGGCGGAAAGTTGCATCGAAAAGCCGGTGGCGGAGCTGTATGCGCTGATTGGTGAGCCAAAGAGTTCCGACTATGCCCCCAGTTGTATGGGTGACGGAGAAGATGGCAATCTGTATTATGACGGATTTATCGTATATACCTATCGGGAGGGCGATGAGGAATCTGTCTATTATGTGGAATGAGCCTGGGCGATAGAATGATAAGGCTATGAGGTGATTGTAAGTGATTCTGTATATTGACCCCGGTACGGGCAGTATGCTTTTTACCATTTTGTTGGGTATACTGGGCGCAGCTTTTTACTCTCTGCGAATGCTTTTTATTAAGCTGCGATTCCGTTTGAATGGCGGCAAGGTAAAAGAAAGCGAGAAGAAACTGCCCATTGTGATATTCTCTGACGATAAACGGTATTGGACAATATTTAACCCTATCTGCCGGGAGTTGGATCAGCGGGGGATAGACGTTATATATATGACCGCATCGGAAGATGATCCGGCGCTGGATAATACATATTCCCACGTGAAAGCAGAGTTCATCGGCGAGGATAACCGGGCTTTTGCCAAGTTAAACTTCCTGAATGCTACCATTGTCCTGTCCACAACACCGGGTTTGGATGTGTATCAGTGGAAGCGGGCAAAGAATGTGGACTTTTACGTACATATTCCCCACGCCTCCAGCGATATTACACTATATAGGATGTTTGGTATTGACTATTACGATGCGTTACTTCTGTCCGGTGACTATCAATGTGAGGATATCCGGGCATTGGAGGAATTGCGGAATTTGCCTGCCAAAGAGCTGGTAAAAGTGGGTATCCCCTATATGGACGAAATGGCTGCCCGCTTGAAAAAAGCCGACCCGCTACCGGAACATTCCCGCACTGTGTTGCTGGCGCCCTCCTGGGGCAGCAGCGCTATCTTCGGAGTTTACGGCGGTGAAATTATCGACACCCTGCTGAAAACCGGCTATCACGTGATCGTCCGTCCCCATCCCCAATCCTTCACATCAGAAAAAGAGCTGATGGACAAGCTGATGGCTCAGTATCCGGAATCGGAGCAATTGGAATGGAACCGGGATACGGATAATTTTGAAGTTCTCCGCCGTTCTGATATTTTGATTTCGGATTTTTCCGGTGTTATCTTTGATTTTTCTTTGGTTTATGATAAGCCGGTGATCTATACAGACCCCAATTTCGATGTGGGTGTGTATGATGCCTGGTGGCTGAATAAGCCTCTGTGGGTAGCTTCTGCGCTGCCAAGAATTGGCCGTCAGCTGACAGAGGAGAATATGGATAACTTGAAGGAACTGATTGATTCCTGTCTGGAGGATAACCAATACGCCCAGGGTCGTGAGGAAGTGCGGAAGGAAACCTGGGCCTGGTACGGCGAAGGCGCTAAACGGACGGCTGATTACTTGCAGGAAAAATATCAGCAGCTGACAGGGGTGAGTAAGCTATGACAGTTATTGAAATATTGGAAATGCTACTGATTGGCCCATTGAAGCTGGTCTTTGAAGTGATTTTTAATGTAGCGAATCGGTTTGTGGGACACCCGGGTCTGGCTATTATTTTCCTGAGCCTGGTGATGAATATTCTGGTGTTGCCGCTGTATAAGCGGGCTGATGCAGTGCAGGAAGAAAACCGGAATGTGGAAGCCAAGCTGCAGGCGAGACTTGCCCACATTAAAAAAGTGTTCACCGGCGACGAGAGAATGATGATGACCCAGACCTATTACCGGCAGAACAATTATAAACCTACCGATGCGCTCAATGGCTCCGTGTCATTGCTGCTGGAGGTGCCGTTTTTTATGGCGGCATACCAGTTTTTGTCTAATTTGAAATTGTTGGAAGGCATTTCCTTAGGTCCTATCGTAGACTTGGGAGCTCCGGACGGTATGCTGGTAATTGGCGGAATCGCTATCAATCTGCTGCCGGTGCTGATGACACTGGTCAACGTTATTTCCAGCGCCCTCTACCTGAAAGGCTTTCCCCTTAAGACCAAGATTCAGCTTTATGGTATGGCAGCGTTCTTCCTGGTGTTCCTGTATACCTCTCCCTCCGGATTGGTGTTCTACTGGACGCTGAACAATGTGTTCTCCTTGGTAAAAACCATCTTCTATAAGCTGAAAAACCCCAAAAAGGTGCTGTCTGTTATGACCGCAGTTTTGGGTGTGCTTTTGCTGGTGTTCACAGGGTTTGTGTACGAAGCATCGCCTATGAAAAAAGCGCTGCTATACATAATTGGCGCGGCACTGTTGCTGCCTGCTGTGGTGGCTATAGTAAAATCCCGGCTGAATATCCGTGAAAAGGAGCAGAAAGAAATCACCCCCAATAAGAAACTGTTTATAGCAGGTTCTGTAACGCTGACAGTTTTGGTGGGTATGCTGATTCCCTCTGTGTTCATTTCCGCATCTCCCCAGGAGTTTGTGGACATCAACAACTACCTCAACCCCAACTGGTATGTACTAAGCGCCACTTGTTTGGCGGCAGGTACTTTCCTGGTGTGGCTTCGGGTGTTCTATTGGCTGGCAAACCCCAAGGGCAAGGCCATTTTTGATAAATTGGTTTGGTGTCTGTGCGGTGTTATGCTGGTGAACTATATGTTCTTTGGCACAAAACTGGGCATTATTTCCTCTGCGCTGCAGTATGAAACAGGTCTGGTATTTGGCAAAACCGAGCTGGTGGTGAATCTGTTCGTGGTTGCCATTGTGGTTGTGGGCTTGTATTTTGTGGCGAAAAAGTGGCAGAAGCTGCCTGTTACAGCTCTGTTGGTGGTGGCTGTGGCGCTGGGCGGTATGTCCGTTGTGAATATGGTCAAGACCCAGAATGCGGTGGAGAATTTGTCCCAGCAGGCAGAATCTGTTACAGATACCCCTTCCTTTAGCCTGAGTAAGAACGGCAAAAATGTAATTGTCATTATGCTGGACCGGGCTATGGGCGAATATGTGCCTTATATGTTCAACGAAAAGCCGGAGCTGAAGGAACAGTTTGACGGGTTTACCTATTACGACAACACCATTTCCTACGGTGTGGCTACCAATTTTGGAACACCCGCCCTGTTTGGCGGTTACGAATATACCCCCGTGGAACTGAACAAGCGGGCAGAGGAACTTCTCAAAGATAAGCATAACGAAGCGCTGAAAGTGATGCCTGTCCTGTTTGCGCAGAACGGATACGATGTGACGGTGATTGATCCACCCTATGCCAATTACCAGTGGATTCCGGATCTAAGCATATACGACCAGTACCCGGAGATTCAAACGTATCTATCCAAGGGCAAATTTAGCTCTGTGGAACAAAAGCAGGCAACCGTTGGTCAAAACAAAAGAAACTTCTTCTGCTTCAGCCTGATGAAAACTTTGCCGGTTTGTTTGCAAGCGCTGGTCTATGACAACGGCGGATACCATCAGGTGTCCTCTGAGGTTGTATATTCCAGTCAAATCACCCATAATATCTCCCAGTCTACCGGTATTGATGCGAACTTTATGAATGCGTATAATGTGCTGACAAGTATGTCGGATATCACCAAAATAACGGAAGAGCAGACGAATACCTTCCAGATGATGAGTAACGATACGCCCCATATGTTCACACTTTTGCAGGCTGGTGACTATACTCCGGCTTTGCAGGTGGATAATACCCGGTACGATGCAAAAAATGCTGACCGCTTTGAAGTGGACGGCAAGACGCTGAAGGTGGAAAGCGCCTTCCAAATGGCCCACTACCACGTGAATATGGCAACAATGTTGCGCCTGGGAGAGTGGTTTGATTATCTGCGGGAACAGGGTGTCTACGATAATACAAAGATTATTCTGGTTTCCGACCACGGTTATCCCCACGGCCAGACAGAGGAACTTTGGATGGAATTGCCCAACCGCAATGTGGATGTAAGTGGCTATTTCCCCTTGTTGATGGTCAAGGATTTTGGCGCAGAAGGATTTACAACTGACCATACGTTTATGACCAATGCAGATGTACCTACGTTGGCGGTGAAGGATCTGATTGAAAATCCTGTGAATCCCTTTACCAACAAGGTGATTACCGATACGGAGAAGACTGCCCACGATCAATTTATTACAGCATCTTTCCAATCGGATGTGAATGTGAATAATGGTACTACGTTTGAAGCCTCTGCTTGGCTTAGTGTGAAGGATGATATCTGGAATAAGAATAATTGGACCTATATCGGGGGAGAAGTAACTCTGTCTGAGCACGTTGCGCCGTAAGCATAAAAAAGACAGGCGGACTCACTATGTGAGTCCGCCTTTTCGTCATTCTTTTTAAAGATTTATTTGTGGCAATATGCTGCGATTGTTTTACAGATAAATGCGGCGGTGCCATCGGCGTGCTTGTCGATGTTACGCTTAAAACGCGCGTCTGCCACATACATCTGCCCGAGATTTGCTAGGATATCAATGGTGCAACGGTAGTAGTTTTCGGTAATATAATTCTGCAAACATTTAACAAGGCTTTGTACCTGGGCAGAATCAGATTTTTCGCCCTTTTTCATACACGTGGCAAACGCTGCCATAATGCGATCCATTTCTTTGGCAAGGATATCCTGCGCCTGCTTAGAGTGATGCTTTTCTTCGTATTCCTTGTAGGCCTGGGTTTGACCCCATTTTTCTTTGGCCTCTTGTTCAAATCCTGTCATAACATTTTCTCCTTTTTGTGCCACCAGAAAAAAACGGTGGATACTTCCGTCGATGGAGCCGTTTTCTTCCAAAATCTGTTGGGCATTCAGCAGATTCTCCAGATGGGTATCCACTGAAAATCCAGGAAACTCCCACTGAATAATTCGGGCGAACCACACCAGCGCGCCCACATCCAAGAACCGGATAGGGCGGAAACACTCCTCTTCACGCAGGATGGTGAACCCCGCGTTTTTGAACTGTTTGGTTGTCAATTCTAAGTACTGATCCGGGAAAGGCATCGGAGTTTCACCACAGAGAAGTTTTACCAATTCCCGGTCATTTTCTGCGCCTACCTGCTGGGTGATAAACAGCCCGCCGGGCTTCAGAACGCGGTAGATTTCTTCCGGATGGAAATCCCCGTGCCGATTGATCACTATATCGAAACTGCCATCATCAAAAGGCAAGTTACCCTTGCCGTCAGCTTGTCGGAATTTAACACCTAAAGGTAACAATACATCTTTGCAAAGCTGCACATTGGGCGGATAATTCTCCGTAGCCGTTGTGTTTTCATAAGGATGTTTCAGCGAGAGCAGAAATTCGCCACCGCCGGTATCAATGTCGAGAAGCTTCTTTTCCGGGCGTAGATACTGCCCAATTACTGCTCGATAATCCCAAGGAAAATGATCTTGCTCTGTATAGCGGCCTTCAATGTGAGAGAAATCCCAGCCGTGGATGTGGGCAATACGCTCTTCGGCTTTCCACGTGGAAATCAGTGCATCATAATTCATAACAGCTATTCCTCCATAGCAGCCGGAAAGATTTTACCGGGATGCTCTGCGTATATTTTAATTCTTTCTTTGGGGTGTGTCAATGGCAGGGTTCTTATCCCATTATTCTAATTTTTGAATGGCCTTTTCAACCTGCTTTACGTGTTGCAGGCTTGCTGAAAACAGTCAGATTTTGCGCGTTGAAATTGTAAAAAGACAAGACAAAACTCGAAACCGGACGGTTTTGAGCTTTTTGTGAAAATAAGCAAAATCAAACCGCTGACCTCTTGAATGCCATCGGCAAGTTATGTAAACCAACGAGATTTTATGCACCAAATAGACCAATTAGTCTAAAATAAGCGAATAAAAATACATTTTTGTGATAACTGGTATACAGTGTTTCGTCGTGTTTCAAGAATAATTCAAGAAGAAAAGTTGCGGGCTAACGCAAAAGTTGCGGGCTGCCTGCACAAGAAAGGACGAAACTATGGAATACTTATCTGCAAGGGAAAC
>JAZNDB010000227.1:0-7219 GCA_045587845.1 Faecousia sp. | reverse complement strand
ATGGCTACGATCCGACTTAATTGACGTAATTGCTTCTGATAAGCGAGAAAAAGCAGTATTTGTGGGTCTGTTCCGCATTGCGGATTTCAGCCCCCATTACAGTGGTAGTTTCTACTTCTTTGACTGCGATTTTTCTCCCGTTGTAAAGAGCAATGTGGCGCATTTCGTGGCATTTTCGGCCACTGTTGCAAATGATATTGCCAGCAGAATGCTTTTGGCCGGCGCTGATGAAGCGCAACTGTCCGTAGTCGACAGTAACGATCTAAACACGATCTTTGCAGAACTCGATAAAATTGACGCTGAGGTCATTTACGTGCTGACCAACACGGCAAGCACCAAGAGAATATGTCAGTATTTAAGCCAGGGGGGTGCAGATAATGGATAAAATTACCGTAGGTTGGATGTATCCCAATCTGTTGAATCTGCACGGTGAACGGGGCAGTGTGCAGGCATTGGTAGAAATCGGCAAAAAGATGGATATTACTATTAATATCCTGCGAATTGAGGATTTTGACGACCCCATTCCTTTTGAAAAACTGGATCTTATGGTGTTTTTACCCGGTGAGATTGCCACTTTCCCCTATTTGCTTCCCGCACTGCAAACCAACGAACTGCGCAATTATCTGGAAAGCGGCGGCCACCTGTTAGCATTGGGAACAGCCGGTTTGCTGTTCGGCAAGAGTATCACCAGAGAAGACGGCAGTCAACTTAAGGGACTTGGATATTTGGATATGACCGCCAAAGAACGTAAGTTTGTATGGGGTGATGATCTGTACTTCAACGTCAATGGAGTTGAAATGGAACTGGTAGGTTCTCAAATTCAAATGGCTGATGTTGACGCAAAGTATCCTTTCGGAACTACCATATACGGCAGAGGCAACAATAACACAGGTGGAGAGGGCGCCCGGTGGAACAACCTGATCTACACCAATTGTTTGGGCCCTTGCTTTGTAAAAAATCCCTGGTTTGCAGAATATATTCTGAATGAGATTTTACAAAAAGGGGGTATTGCGCCTCGCAATAAGGTTACCTTTCCTATTCCGCAGAACGCATTTCAATCCACTGTTCAATTTATTAAAACCAAAATCAAGAATTAAAAATGAGCCATCGTTAAGATGGCTCATTTTATTAACCATTAAGGAGTTTTTCGATAGCTGCAAGCTTTAAGCAGGTGCAGAAAATATCCATAGCTTTTTCAAGCTCTTCAACAGGAGGCAGTGACGGAGCAATGCGGATATTGCTATCCTGCGGGTCTTTTCCATAAGGGAATGTGGCGCCGGCGGGTGTCATCACTACACCAGCCTCCTGACAAAGCGCAAGGGCGCGTTTTGCAGTGCCAGGCATTGTATTCAAGCTTACAAAATAACCGCCTTTGGGACGATTCCACTGGGCAAAGCCGCAAGGCGCAACCTCCTTATCCAGCATCTTCACAACCATTTCAAATTTCGGCGCAAGTACTGAAGCGTGGCGCTTCATAATTTCAAGGGTATGCGCCTTATTCTTCAGATATTTTACGTGCCGAAGCTGATTGAGCTTGTCGTGTGAAATGATCTGGACGCCAAACAGATTCATAAAGTAGGCGATGTTCGCTTCGGAGGAAGCCAACACAGAAATACCTGCGCCCGGGAAGGTGACCTTTGAAGTGGACGCAAATTCAAATACCATATCGGGATTTCCTGCTTTCTCACAAAGAGAAATGATATCCACAAAGGGAACGAATTCGCCGTCAAACTCGTGAATACAATAGGCATTATCCCACATAATGGTAAAATCCGGGGCTGCCGGTTTCAGATTGGCAAATCTGTTAATTGTTTCGTCAGAATAAATAATACCGTCGGGATTCGAATATTTGGGAACACACCAAATACCCTTTACCTGAGGATCTTTTACCAATTCCTCAACCATATCCATATCAGGTCCGGTAGGTGTCATCGGAACGGTAATAAGCTCTGCGCCGAAGGACTCGGTGATTTTAAAGTGACGGTCATAACCGGGGCTGGGGCACAGGAACTTTACTACTTCCTCTTTGCACCAGGGGCGGGGGCTATGGAGCAAGCCGTGGGAAAACGCGCGGGAGATAACGTCAAACATAAGATTCAAGCTGGCAGTACCGCCCAGGAAGGTCTGTTCCGGCTTACAACCCAATATATCAGCCCAAAAAGCTCTGGCAACAGGAAGACCTGCCAATTCACCATAATTTCTGGCATCAATACCGTCGGTAAAGCACTCTGCAGGATCAACAAGGCAGGAAAGCATATCGCTGATCAAATCAAGCTGACCGGCACCGGGCTTACCGCGCGCCATATTCAGCTTTAGATTCTGCGCCTTGCAATTTGCAAAATGGTCACTAAGTAATTGATACTCTTTTTTTAATTCATCATTTGTCATTTTAAAATAGCTCATAAATATCCCTCTTCTCGATATCAATTTGTTTGTGTTACTATACTACCATCCTGCAAAAAATGCAATATTAAACTACAGATTTATTCAAAATTATATTCATATAATTTTCTTGCATTACTGAAATTTGTTGCCGTTATACAAGCCGGGCCACATTGATTAAACAATTTTATGCAGAATTATCCCTTGCTTTTTTTGGCATTTTGGAATAATATTTATTATAAGTATAAACTGGCAAATATATCGCCGATTTCATTTTGAAAGGAGAGTCAAAATGAGTTGTCTTAACAATGTACCCGAGATTTTTGGTAGTGATGTATTTAATCAGGCAATTATGAAGCAACGTCTGCGTCCGGAGATTTTTAACGCCTGGAAGCATTGCATTGAAACCAGTACACCCTTGGATCTGGAGGTTGCGAACGAGATTGCCCTGGCTATGAAAGACTGGGCAATAGAAAAAGGCGCTACGCACTATACCCACTGGTTCCAACCGATGACCGGCATTACCGCAGAAAAGCACGACTCTTTTATCGAGCCAACCAATGATGGAAGAGTAATTATGGAATTTTCCGGTAAGGCATTGGTGCGTGGTGAGCCTGATGCATCTTCCTTCCCTTCCGGTGGCTTGCGAGCAACCTTTGAGGCCCGTGGCTATACCGCCTGGGATCCTACTGCATTTGCCTTTGTTAAGGATGGTAGTTTGTATATCCCCACCTGTTTCTTCTCCTTTACCGGCGCAGCTTTGGATAAGAAAACACCTCTGCTGCGTTCCATTGACGAGGTTTCCCGCGAAGCATTGCGGATTCTCCGTCTGTTTGGCGATAACGAAACCAAACGTGTTGTCACATGTGTAGGCGCTGAGCAGGAGTATTTTTTGCTGCCCAAGGATATGTATGCCAAGCGTGAAGATTTGCGACTAACCGGCCGTACTCTGTTTGGCGCACTGCCGCCCAAGGGTCAGGAATTGGACGATCACTATTTTGGCACCATTCGTACCCGCGTTTCCACATTTATGCGGGATCTGGATGAACAGCTTTGGCGTCTTGGTATTCTCGCCAAGACCAAGCATAACGAAACCGCTCCCTGCCAACACGAAATTGCGCCAATCTACACCGATGCCAACAGCGCCTGTGATGCAAACCAGCTCATTATGATGGTTATGAAAAAATGCGCTGCTAAGCACAATTTGGTTTGCTTACTGCACGAAAAACCCTTCGCCGGTGTAAACGGCTCCGGTAAACACAACAACTGGTCATTAGCTACTGACACCGGCAACAACCTGTTTAGTCCCGGAAAAACGCCCAGACAAAATGCTCGTTTCCTGGTGTTCCTTGCAGCATTTATCAAAGGTATTGACGAATATCAGGACTTTTTGCGTTGCACCGTGGCATCGGCAGGAAACGATCATCGTTTAGGCTCACACGAAGCTCCTCCCGCTATTATTTCTATTTTCCTGGGTGATGAACTGAACGCCGTTGTAGATTCCATTATTAACGGAACAAACTACACCGAACCGGAAAAGAGCATTGTGCGTATTGGTGTTGATGTACTTCCTGCAATTCCTAAGGATACCACCGACCGTAACCGTACCTCTCCCCTCGCCTTTACCGGTAATAAATTTGAGTTCCGTATGTTGGGTTCTTCTCAATCCATCGCAGGACCGAACATTGCACTTAACACCATTATGGCCGAGGAGTTAGGTAAATTTGCAGATGAACTGGAGCAGGCTGATGATTTTGATGCAGCCTTGCAAAAGCTGGTATGCCGTACCTTTACCGAACATCAACGGATTATATTTAACGGAAACGGCTATTCTATTAAGTGGACGCGGGAAGCCGCTAAACGTGGTCTGAGCAACTATCCGTCTACTGCAAAATGTCTGCCTACTTACATTTCCCAAAAGAACATTGATCTTGTGACCAAACACGGCATCTATACAGAAGACGAATTCCGTGCAAGATATGAAATTCATTTGGATGCATACCGAAAGATCATCAACATTGAAGCAAAAACCTGTGTAGATATGGCATTGCATCAGATTTTGCCTGCAGCAATGCGATACAGCAGAGATTTGTGCAAAGGTATTCAATCTAAGAAAGAACTGAACCTGTCTTACGATGCCGAGATGCAAATTGCACAACAAATCTCCCGGGCAACAGATACGATGTATGTGTGCTATGAGAGATTGCAGCGGGATTTGGTACATATTCCCGAGGGTAAAGAGGAACTGGTTACCTATTATAACGAAGTAATCGTAACAGATATGGAACAACTGCGTACCCAGGCTGATATTCTGGAGAGCCTCACCGATAAGAGCTATTGGCCCTATCCCACGTATTCTGATTTACTGTTCTACTAAAAATAACGGGTGTGAAATTTCACACCCGTTATTTTTATCTTCCTGTTGAGCCGAAACCGCCAGTTGAACGTGTTGTATCTGACAAATCCTCCACCTCTGTAAAGGCAGGTGCCAATACCGGTGTAATCAGCAGTTGGGCGATTCTTTCCCCGTGGGTAATTTCCTGCGCCACCTTTCCGTGGTTATGCAAAACAACTATAAACTCACCGCGGTAATCACTATCAATCACACCAACTTTATTGGCAGGGGCTAAACCACGTTTACAAGCTAACCCGCTTCTGGCATATACAAGGCCTGCATGCCCCTTTGGAATTTCCATTGCAAGACCGGTTGGCACAAAAACCGTTTCACCCGGCTGAATGACAATGGGATTTTCCAGACAGGCATAAAGGTCTGCTCCGGCGGCTTCAGCTGATCCATAAGTAGGCAGTACCGCATTGGGTTTTAGTTTTTTTACCGAAATCCCGTTCATATTATTTCTCCTTAACATATTTCTCCAGAAAAGCAATCACTGTTTTCGTATACCGCGGCTTATCTACCAGAAAGCTTACACCGTGGTCAGCTTTTTCAACCAATAGAATTTCTTTCTCTCCACCACAAGCATCATATCCCTTCTGTGTCATTTCACAGGGAACAAAGCCGTCATCAACACCGTGAACAAGCAGAACGGGCAATTTTGCATTCTTAAGTGTCTGTCTAGTGTCTTTCTCCGTTAAACTAAAGCCGGCAAACAGGCGGGCGCACAGTTCACAAACAAGCAAGGACGGCGCCGACGGCAGGTGGATTACCCTGTGAAAAACACTGGCAATAATCTCTTTTGGAGAGGTAAATCCGCAATCCGCAATAATTCCCTTAACATTCCTTGGCAGGTCTTGATCCGCAAGATACAACACTGTGGATGCGCCCATAGAAAGGCCGCTAAGCACAAGCGGAAATTCACCAAAGTTTTTATTATGGAACTCTATCCAAGATACCACATCCTGGCTTTCTTTTACGCCAAATGTAATGTATCTTCCCTCGCTTTTTCCGTGGGCGCGTTGGTCTGGCAACAAGATGTTCATACCCATACTATGATACATTCCCAAAGCCATACTAAAATCCACCAATTTACAACTCCGATAACCGTGGGCAAGAAGAACCGTACCCTTTGGGTTTTCTGCAGGAACCCAAATTCCACTTAAATGAAGTCCATCACAGCTCATTGTTTGAATCTCTTGTGAGGCATTTTCTCTCAGAAATTTTTCACCTATGACAATGTTTTCATAATACTTTCCATAGGGGGTTTTCTTTACATCCTCTTCCACCAGCCAGCGAGGCTCTTTTCTGCGGATACAAGCGGTACAAAAGGTATATATACCACTGACCAGAATCAGCAATGCCAGCGCGATGAGGATAAAAAACAGAAACGGCATTCTAACTACTCCTTATTGCCAAGCTTAGAAAACCATCGAAATGTAATTGGCCAAACGATACCAGCAAACAGGACCACGATAAAATACCGCGTGGCTCTGCCGATAGATTCTCCCAGCAATGTGTTTAACAGGTCTTTCGTGCCTGTCTTGATAACTAAAACCAAAATCAGACCCAATAATACTTTTACAATCTGCGCCCACCAAACTGCGTCCGTCTTGAAATGTAGCCATTTTTCATCCATAATATACACAGCAAACAGACCGAGTATTGCCCCCAGAAGTGTATAGGCATTCTCGTTGCCAGATTGCAAATTATGCATATCAACGTCCGCAGGAAACGTATAGTTTTCAACAAAAAGTAAAAAGGCTGCGGAAAGCATCAGCATACCGCACAGCAGTGCAGGCAATGCCTTTCGATTTTCTCCAAGCGTCAAGGGTTTTAAAACAACAATCAGAATGACCGCAATACCCAGTGACACAGTTACATCTAAGGGCGTATGAACACCGATATACATTCTGGAAAATGCCACCAAAGCGGCAATAATAATTGCCACAATCCGTAGTTTCTTGTTTTTTGTAACATATGCAATGCTGCCAAACGTACCTACGGCGCTTTGGGTATGCCCACTGGGAAAGCTATAACCGCTTGCTGCTTCCCGCGCCTGTTCCAGTATTGTAAAATTCTCATCCAAAATCCACGGACGGGGAATGCGAAACCACAACTTCAAAAACTGGTTGACAACCGTACCTATAAATCCAACAGAAAGAGTGTAGTAACCAAGATATTTATCAACGCACCAAAACAGCACAAGTGCAATTACCAGGAATGCCGTCTCCTCACCCAATGTGGTAATCGCCAGCATAAATTCATTCAATACGGGTATACGAATCTTTTCCAGCAAGTATAGTAGTTCCATAGTTACATCCCGCCTTTCTCCTGCCTATTATACACAGATTATGAAGTATTGTAAAGTTATGACTTTCTTGTAAATCCTTGCATTTTACGCAAAAATGGGTATACTAAAAGTAATTCCATTCAGGAGGTATG
>JAZNDB010000226.1:0-5493 GCA_045587845.1 Faecousia sp. | reverse complement strand
GGCACCTACGATCAAACCGTCATGTCCGGCTTCACGCATTTTCTTTACCACACGGATCTCAGCTGCATTATGGCTTTTCTTTGCGTGCTTGATGGCTGGTACATCGGAATAGTCCGCTACCTGCCAAATAGTCTGCAGGACCAGCGCTTTCTTATGTGCCAAGATTCGTTGCTTCATCTCCTCCGGGCTGCCGCAATCGGGCGGACAAGAATAGTTTGCGCCATACTGACCGCAGAGGTTTTCTTCACAGTATGGACGGAAGGATGGATCAAATACAATCTGCGCGGTATCTACAACTGCCGCTGCAGCAAAGCCTTCTTCGATAGCTAATTGAATCATTTCTATTTCTGTCATATACAACACCTCACATAAACTATACTGTTCGATACACACATTGTCAAGAAACAGAACATTATCTATAACCTTATGATTTTCCCGGTTTATGTTGTGATTTATCTCAAATATTAAGGTTTCTTCTTTTTCGATTGACATTTGCATTGTATTCGTGTATACTGACCGTGCAAGTAAATATTCCGTTTAAGTGCCTGCGGACGCGGTAACAGCCCCGTAGGAGAATAGAAAACCGGGTGTAAATCCCGGACGGTACCGCCACTGTATGCGTGGAGGCTGCTGTGCAAGGCGAAAGCCGGTCATTGGGGAAACCTGAGAAGGCCGCACAGAGCTGACGATACGTAAGTCAGGAGAACTGCTTAAATGATGTAAAAACACAAGGATCTGCAAGTACGGGTTCTGTGGTTTTTTGTTGCGGAAAAACGGCTGCAGCGACTCTTTGTAGGGTTGCTGCAGCTTTTTGCTGTGACCGTCTATGTGTGGATTCCCCCTCCGCACGGATTGCCTGGACGGTCACAGCCCGCAAACCAACTGAATATTGCTTATCGATGCGGTAAGGTGATCCGGTGTGAAACCGGAACAACCGTCCATTGCTGTGTTTGGCATTTGCCATAAGTCAGAGAGCCTGCTGCGTCGATTGGGTCTATCACGCTTTGACAGGAGAGTGCAGCCTAATTTATCCGTACTTGAGGATAAATGGGTTGCACTTTTTTGCTATGCTGATAGCCACAAACCAGTAAAGGAGGGATGCAAGTGACACCCGAAGAAAAGAAGGCCTGGGCGGAGGACCTTCTGCGTCAGAAATATGCTGAGCTTGGGCGACTGCCTACCAAAAAAGACTTCGACAATGCTGCTTGCGCCCAGATCAAGGCATATCTTGGACCCTGGCCCAGGGCATTGGAGTCTGCCGGATTGAAACAACCCAAAGAAAAAAAGTAACCGAATAGCATAAGAAAGGACGATTCTATTATGCGAACTACCAAAAAAATTTTGAGTATGATCCTCGCCTTTGTTATGGTGCTGGGTTTGCTGCCCGCCACCGTCTTTGCAACAGGAGCTCAGGAGGATGTTATCTATCTTTCCATTAGCTTTGACAGCAACTATATTGACGATAAGAATGGTAATCCCATTGCCTATGTTCCTGTCCCTATGTCCGCAATCGAAGCTGTCGATCTAACCGAGTACGGTCTGGACAATATGCTCTACGATGCAGATGGCGACGGAAATTATGAAACCACCGCACTGCAGCTTCTGATCTATGCCCACGAGGAACTCTACGGCGGTGACTGGAGCGAAGTTAATTTTGATGCACTGCCCGGAAGCTCCTACTTCGCAGGAGGCATCTTTGGATTTACTGAAAACCTGGTGTATTTCCATAATGGAGATTTTCCTATTAGAGCCGAGCAAAACGATTCCAGCATAATCACCGGTGCGACTTCTGATGAGATTGTATTGGAGGCTGGTGACTTCCTAGATGTAGCCAGCTTTAGCTGCTATGGCTTCCTGTGGGATCAGCTAGGCGGCTTCCACCTCTTTGCTGATGAAGAAGGCAACTACACCCACGATTATGCCACAACCGCAGGTGAGGTACTTACCGTAAAACTAAAACATTCCTTCTGTGACCTCATGTATGGTCAGTCCTGGGTGAAAGATGCTACCGACTATGAGATTTTCTATGGCACCACCTTTGGCGAAGCGGAAGGTTCTGTTGTGACCGACGAGAGCGGCTGCGCCGATATTACATTCCCTAACGCAGG
The DNA here is from genome assembly GCA_045587845.1 of Faecousia sp. Lineage (GTDB taxonomy): Bacteria > Bacillota > Clostridia > Oscillospirales > Oscillospiraceae > Faecousia. The sequence continues at coordinate 3,385 of JAZNDB010000226.1, read as the reverse complement.
CATCTATTATGTATGGTGCGAAGGTGGTCACGGTGATGAAATGTCCCATAGTAGTTGTGACTATTATTTTGAAAACGGCGAGGCGTGTATCGTTTCTTCTCCTGCTTTCGCCAAGGTAAATGTTACTGGCGCAGCCGCTCCGGAGCAACCCCGGCAGCCGCAAGATGTTTCTGCCGTACTAAATGCTACGATGGCACAGCTTGCCGCAACCGTTACGGAGCCTGCTTTTGGTACCAATGCCGGTGAGTGGACGGTGTTCTGTCTGGCCCGTGGCGGCTACTACGCAAACGATAGCCAGTATTTTGCTGACTACTATGACAGGATCGTGGAGTATGTCAACGCAACAGTACCCACGGTTACGAAGGATGACGTAGTTATGCACGGCGCGCTGGATAAGAACAAGTCCACTGACAATTCCCGTTTGATCATGGCGCTGGCTGCTATCGGCAAGGATGCTACCTCCGTAGGAAACTGGGACTTGGTGGAGGCTTACAGCGCCAACGGCATCAACTGGATTCGAAAGCAAGGTTTGAACGGCCCTATTTGGGCGCTGATCGCATTGGATTGCGGCAGTTATGAAACCAGCGATCCTACCATCCGCCAGCAGTGTGTGGATGCCATCGTTTCTGCCCAACATAATGACGGCGGCTGGTCTTTGGTTACCGCTAAGGCACAGCCTTCCAATGTGGATATCACCGGCATGACGCTGACTGCTCTGTACCCCTATCGGGATCAGCCTGCGGTAGCTGCAGCTTGTGAGACCGCATTTAACTGGCTGTCTGAAAGCCAGCTGGATAATGGTGGTTTCCCCTATGGCCAGGGCGAGACCTCTGAAAGCTGCGCTTGGGCTATCGTTGCAACTACTATGTGGGGCATCAACCCCGATACCGACTCTCGCTTTATTAAGAACGGAAATTCTGCAATTGACAATCTTCTGACCTACTATTTGGAAGACGAGGCCATGTTTGAACACGGCAGAGGCGCAGGCGCAAACGCCATGGCCACCGACCAGGCAACCTATGCGCTGGTTGCCTATGACCGCTTTATCAAGGGCAAAGCTGCTTTGTACGACTACTCCGATGTAACCGCCGAAGAGGATACAGTCGTTCAGGGTAAACCTACTGCAACTCTGGGTCTACCTGCCCAGATCACTGACGATGTGGGCAAGACCTTCAATGCGGTCATTACCCTGGATCAGTGGGATAATGGTGCAGGCTATAAGCTGATCGATATGGTAGTCAATGTTCCTGAAGGCCTGAGTGTTACCGGTGTGACTGCCGGCAGTCGTTTGACTGGCGGTGAGATCAGTTACCATTTGGATGAAGAAGGCAAGCTGCGTGTCGTCTATTTCGATTCAAACACCCACAACGATCTTACAGTTGTCAGCAATGCAGAGGGCAACACATTCCCCGCGCAATTCTTTACCATTACTTTCCAGGTGGATGCCGCAAATGTAGGCGAGCAGAAAGCTGTCAGCATCGGTGGTATGTCTATTAAGAAAACCTCCGACTCCAGCGATGATAGCGCAATGGTAGTTGTAAACACCACTACTGCCGCAGGTAGTATTGTAGTTGTTAAGGGTATTTCCTATAGCGCAGTGTGCTTGTACACCGGTGATGATATTGACCTGATTCCCGCTACCCAAAAAGCCGTTGCTGTGTCTGTTGTTGGTATTGAAAACGCTACTAAGTTGACCTATAACGACGGCACCAACCAGTACATCTTTAAGTACAGCGCAGAGATCTCTGAAAAGACCGGTGTTGCTACCTATGTGGCGTTGGTGGATGCTACCATCGACATGGCGCAGTTTGCAAATAAGTTGAACTTCACTTTGACTGAGGATGCTGCGGCCCAGATAACCTTTGGCGATACCAACGGTGACGGCGTGATCAACGCACAGGATGCCTTAAACACAGTGGATGCTTGGCTCCGCAAGGGCGATGCACCTACCGACGATCAGATCCTCACCTTGAACGTCAACGGTGACTGCCGCATCAACACCTTCGATGCTCTGGGTATCGTGGAGAAGTTTGTGGATGGCAGCGACTTGGGTGTTGTTACCAAGGCCGCAACCATTACTACCAATCCCTAAAAACTTATGGGCGGGGTTTATCCCCGCCCACTTTGAGGAGTGTTTCTATGAAAAAGTTTCTTAAAAAAAGATGGCCATGGATTGTGGCAGCTGTGTTCTTGATCGCAGCAATTGTCTTGCTGTTGGTGCGGTGTGGCGTTGAGCCTGTCGTAAGTGAACCTACCTTGACCGTGGAAACACCTCAAAAACTCTCCGCAAACCAAACAGATGAATTCACTTTGGATGTGACAATTTCTTCTTTAGGAGATGCTCGTTATCCCGCTATGAGTATGAGCATCGCCTTTGATTCTTCCAGACTGGAATTTCTGGGCGTGGACGAAGGCAATATTTTTATTTTGAGTGACGAAAACAGTACCGGTCAGCAGCTCCCCGATTGGAGCTGCAATGTACAAAGCAGCAATGATACCGGTCTTATTAACATTATGTATTTGGATATGACCGGTGGCAGAAACGCTTTTACAAAGGAATTATTGGCAGAGGACTACAATGTGGTGCTTCGGCTAAAATTCCGTCTTCGGGGCAGTGTAAGACCCGGCGATGTTCTTGATTTGATCGTGGAGGATGCGGTGTTTGCCGCATCCGACGAAGCGCAAAGTCTTGCTATGACCACGGACACCCTGAAGGTCAAAAACGGCAGACTTGTGATTGGAGACTAACTATGAAACGACTACTCAGCCTATTACTGGCTTTTATCATAATGCTTTCACTTTGCGCCTGCCAGGGCAACTTCGGCAGTGTGAATCTGAACGATTCTATTGAAATTCCCGAGGATGGTGTGATTAATGAAAGCATCATTAAGCGAATCAAAAACGAAAATGCTATCGGTGTTTTTACTGGAGAATCCAATGGCTTGCGCTATGAGTGGACGATCTTCGGCAGCGATATTACCGAACCAACTCAGATCAATCTGGGTGTACAGATTAGTAAGACTACCGAAGGCGATATTCAAGTTATTCTTCGTCAAGTAAGAGCTTTTGGTTTTTCTGCTTTGCTGTCCATATATCTGGATGAACAATGGAATGCCCAGAGCGCAACTGCGTATGCAGGCAAGGATGCTTTTGCGTCGGTTTCCGTTACCGGCAGCAAAACAACCATTCTGAATCTTACTTTGGATGGTTCTGTGGATGGTTTTGAGATTCGCCCGGATGCAGCTCCGGAGGACGAAGAGGAAACAACAGGGGCGGAAGAAACACAACCCAATCAGGCACCTACTACTCCCGTTGGCGGACAGGATGATTATCTCTCTAAACCGGAGCAAAATGGCGGTAAGGATAAGTATAATACCGATCCTGT
>JAZNDB010000225.1:0-3089 GCA_045587845.1 Faecousia sp. | reverse complement strand
CTATTTGGCAACCATCGGTAAACCGGATTTAGCGGTCATTGTGAACATTGGCACAATGCACATCGAACATTTGGGCTCTATGGAAGGTATTTTGCGGGCAAAGCTGGAAATTCTGGAGGGTATGCCTGCCGACGGACGGATTGTCTTAAACGGTGACGATAGCCTTCTGTGGAATCAGCGGGATGTTCTGAACAGGGAAGTGGTCTATTTTGGCGCGCAGAATCCGGACTGCAAGGTTTGCGGACAGGAAATCACCCAAAAGGAAGACTGCCTGTCGTTCCTTGTAAAGTGTGAGAGTTTGCAGATTCCCATAAGCCTGCCCCTGGAGGGGGAGCATTATGTGTCCGATGCGCTTGCGGCAGTTGCAGTGGGGCTTGAAATGGGTATTTTGCCCGAAAAGATTCAAGCTGCCTTAAAAGCTTTTGAAAATATGGAAGGCCGGCAGGAAATCTACGAAAAGGGCGGCTATACGATTATTCAGGACTGCTACAATGCAGGACCTGAATCTATGAAAGCGGCGCTGACAGTGCTTGGTAACCGGTCCGGACGTCGGGTGGCGGTGCTGGGCGATATGCTGGAGCTTGGCGTATGCGCAGATGCGGAGCATTACAAGGTTGGGCGGTTGGCTGCCCAGAAAGCGGACGTAATGCTGGCTTATGGCCCTCTGAGCCAACGTGTGCTTTACGGCGCGATCACCGGCGGAATGTCTCAGAATAATGCAAGAGCATTCACCGATAAGGAAATTATGGTGCAGGCACTGCTGCAGCTTGCAAAGCCCGGAGATACATTGCTGTTCAAGGGCAGCCGCGGTATGCGGATGGAGCAGGTGCTGGAGAAATTTATAGAAGCAGCCAAATAACTACGGAGGAAAATCTATGATTAGAGTTTGCGTCACGGCTTTGGTATCGGCAGTACTTACCGGCATTATCGGATATTTCTTGCTGCCTGTATTGCGGGCATTGAAGGCAGGCCAATCCATTCGGGAAATCGGACCTACCTGGCATAACAACAAAGCCGGAACACCTATGATGGGTGGCTTGATGTTTATTCTCTCGGCGATTATCTGCCTTGTGATAAATGTTCCCTCTATGGTGGAAAAAACTGTATTTTACGTGCTTATTTTAGGCCTTTGCTTTGGATTTGTAGGCTTTTTAGACGACTTTTTCAAGCTGAAATTCAAACGAAATCTGGGCCTTACCGCAATCCAAAAGGCAATGCTTCAGTTAGCGGTTTCCGCGCTGTATCTGTACCTGCTGTATTTGGAAGGCAGCCTGACCTGCGCCCTGTACATCCCTTTTACAAATATCACTTTAACCATTCATCCTATGGTCTACATTTTCCTTTCGATGTTTGTAATGGTAGGTTGTGTGAATGCAGTAAACCTGACAGACGGTGTAGACGGCTTGAGCAGCTCCGTAACGATTCCTGTTATGCTGTTTTTTGCTTTCGTTGCGGTGGCGCTGAAGCGGTTTGATTTAGCGCTGCTGCCTGCAGTGCTGGTAGGCGGCTTGGTGGCATACCTGTTTTATAACTGGCATCCTGCCAAGGTGTTTATGGGCGATACAGGGTCGCTGTTTTTAGGCGGTATCGTCTGCGGTTTGGCCTTTGCATTGGATATGCCGCTGGTGCTGGTGCTGGTAGGTGTGGTGTATATTGCAGAAACGCTTTCTGTTATATTGCAGGTGGGCTATTTTAAGCTGACCCACGGCACGCGCTTGTTCAAAATGTCGCCCATTCATCACCATTTTGAGATGTGCGGCTGGAAAGAAGAAAAGATTGTCATTGTATTTACTGCTGTGTCTGCAATTATGTGCGTTGTGGCGTGGTTTGCGGTAGCAAGCATCGTGTCGTAAGGAAGGAGCATTTATGGCATTTCAGACCTTTCTGAATGCCAAAGAGAACCGCCGTCTGAAAAGAAAACAGACGGACGAAGGTGTAGACCTGATATTTTTACTGTTACTGTTATTGCTTTTGGGCGTTGGGCTTATTATGCTTTATTCGGCAAGCTATGCCCAAAGCCATTACGATACTGGCTATACGGTGTCTACCCGCTACCTGCAAAAGCAGGGCCTGTGCGCGGTGATTGGGCTGGGGGCAATGGTGATTCTCAGCCGCATTCCGCCGGAATTCTGGCTGCGATGGGCGTGGGTGCTGTATGGTGTCAGTATCGTGTTGCTGCTGTCGGTGCTTCTGTTTGGACAATCGGTCAATGGCGCGCGGCGGTGGATCAATATTGCAGGGCTGCAATTCCAGCCTTCAGAAATTGCAAAATTCACGATGATCGTTCTGTTTGCGAAACTCACAAAGGACTTTGGTAAAAAAGCCCGGGAATTTCGCCGCGGTGTGCTGGGCTTTGGCGCAGCGCTGCTGGGAATTTTGGTGCCATTGGCGCTGGAAAAGCATTTGTCTGCCATTATGCTTATGGGAATGGTGGCGGTGGTAATGATGTTTATCGCCGGAACCCATCCCAAGTGGTTGCTTGCAGGGGCAGGCCTGGCAGCAGTGTTTGTTGTGGTGTACGTAAGCTTTATGGGCTATGCCGGCGACAGAATCACTGCCTGGCAGCATCCGGAGCAAGACCCTTCTGATACGGGCTATCAAATATTGCAATCCCTGTATGCAATTGGGTCCGGTGGATTGTTTGGCTTGGGATTGGGCAAGAGCAGGCAGAAATATCTGTACCTGCCCTTTCAGTATAACGATTATATTTTTGCAATTATTTGCGAAGAATTGGGACTTGTGGGGGCGGTTTTGATTATTGCTCTGTTTGTAGCCCTGATTCTGAGAGGTTACTGGATTGCCCTTCACGGGGCAAGCCGATTCCAAACGGTTTTGGCGGCGGGCTTGGTCACACTGATTGCCGTCCAAACAGTTTTGAATTTAGGTGTTGTAACCAATTTACTGCCATCAACCGGCATTGCATTGCCGTTTTTCTCCTACGGAGGAACGGCTCTTGCAGTGAATTTGGGTGAGATGGGAATTGTGCTGAGTGTTTCCCGCTATCGGAACTGTGTAGCGCAACAGGAGGAACTGTTATGAATGTGATATTTACCTGCGGAGGAACGGGTGGTCATATCAACCCTGCCATC
>JAZNDB010000224.1:0-5844 GCA_045587845.1 Faecousia sp. | reverse complement strand
CCTTCTTAATGGTCTTGGTAGACTCTTTGGTATCACCGTTGTAGTACTCTGCAACCACAGCGTACTCCTTATCGTCGTTCGTTGCGTTCATCCAGGACAGACGGGCAACAACTTCCTTATCGGTGGGTGTCTCCAAATCCTCGAGTTCCATACCAATGTGCTTTTCGTACAGCTCGAAGTCGGTGGTAACACCGGTTGCGTACAGCTTGTAGTTATCCACCAATACGGGATCACCGTCGATGTTTGCGCAGGTAATGCCGATGCCCTTGATGGGAAGCTTTACACCCTCAGCAAAGGGAACGTCCTGAACGGAGCCAAGCAGCTTGCCCTCTGCATTGTAGATTTCATAGTCGGAAACCAGCGCCTCTGCATTGTTGAAGTCAACCAGTCTCTTTACTGTGAACTTGCCACCCTTGGAAACATTTACGCCCTTGAGTTCAACATACTTGTTGTTACCGTCGGCATAATAGACCTTGCCGCCGGCAATCTTAATACCGCCGTCAATTGCCTTGTAATCATCTGCTTTATAGACGCCTAACAAGGTAACTTCAGCCTTATCACCCATATTTTCAGGAATGGTAACAGTTACCTCCCAAGCCTGATTCTCTGCGCGACCGTCACCGGCAGAAATATTATCGGTAACACGAGTATTCTTCAGGGTATATGTACCGGTCAACGCAAGAACTTTGTTGTCAGCATTGTCCTTATCAATCTGAATAGTAGCGGTAGAATCTTTACCCTTCTTAATCTGCCAGGAGGTAACGGGCTCTACATTGTTGTAGATATAGTCCATACCCACTTCATAGCCATCGTAGTTTTCCTGGAATGCAGGGTACTTGCTGTAACGGTCTTCATCAGATGTAATGATGGGAGACACATCGGTAGGCATCTCAACCCAGTAACCGCAGAAGCCGGCCTCGTAGACACTACCGTTTTCGATAATCTTACCGCTGGGGAAGGTGACGGTCTGACCGTCGATATAGAAGGTAGGATCCTTCGTACCCTCAACCTTAAACTGCTCAACACTTGTGCCGGTGTAGATATTGGGGGTAATACGCCAAACGTTTCTGCCGCCAGCATACATACCGGTCAAAACGAAGTTGCTGTTCCAGTTGTGCTGGTTCAGGATAGGCTTACGGTCTGCTGCGCCAACCACGCGGGTCAATTCATAAAGAATATCGGAAATAATCTTAATTTGTCTAGCGTAGTCACCGTGGGTAGAACTTTCTGTTACCCAACCCAGGAAGGGCTGCGGGTCCATCAGACCAATGTGCAGCAGCGTTTCGGTGTAGTAGGGTGTGTAGCAGCCGGTATGGGGAGCACCCGTACCAGTGGGATCCAGGTAGTTATAGCAGCCCAACCAAATCTGCATAATGCCCTCTTCGTTGGACAGAACCATATTCTTATAATCGTTCATATTCCAACTGAACATATTATAAGCATTGCCTTCAAAATGCGCGTTATTATAGCCAAGGGGCGTATTAAAGGTAGGCACACTGGCTTCAACAAAGTAGCCGTAACCGGGTCTGTAGAAATAGGCATTTTCGTTGGTAACGCCACCTAAGGAGTTAATGTGGCCGCCAGCGCCTACTACGCCGCCACTTTGGTTAATTCTCTTCTGCCAGCTCTTGTTATCCGCTCTGCGGTAGTCACTAAGGGTGGCATTTTTATAGTACTTAAAGACAGGAGAAATTGCCTCTTCCATTTGCATATTGGTCCAGTCTCTCATAACTGCATCCCAAATGGAACGAGATTGGGCAAACTCGTTGGTATATCTGTCGGACTTGTTGTAAACGCCGTAAATTTCGGGAGTGAGGTCTGTTACCTTGTCCCAGAACTTAAAGCCACGCTCTACCAGCATAGGGCGAATCTCATTCTGGTAATGGGGATTATCCACGATTCTCTTGAACAGCTCGGGATCCTTTACCAATGCCTGGCTGATGTACCAGGATTGAGAAGGATTGTACTCGAAGTCATAGACCAAGCCATCCAGCTCACCACCCAGGATGTAATACTCGGTAATCAGTTCCTTGTAATAATCCTTCATGAGTTCAATACCTTCATCGAAGAAGATCTCATCCACAGCCAGAACGCTGAGGGGTGTTGCATTCGCGTATAAGTAACGGGTGCCCTCGGGATAGGCTGCAAACTTCTCGTACATAGTAGCTGCATGGCCTACAGGAGTGGGGTCAGGATTGGGTGCGTTCTGGGCAGTCATATACAGGGATTCCGCGCCTCTCTGCGGCTGACGGCACCACAGCATATAAATATCATATGCATTGCCTAAATTATACTGCTCAACAGCAGACCAGTTACAAAAATAGAACGGCTTTGAATCGGGGTCAATCTCGCCTGCCTGTGCTACCAGGCACATAGGCAGAACCATAATAAGCACCAATAGCATAGCTAAAAACTTCTTCATTTTCTTACTCCTTCCAAGTTTTATCTCTGATACGCCCACTTTGAGCATACATATATGTTTATTTATACTATATACCGCTTGTAAAGTCAAGGATTTTTATGAAAATTGACCCCACTGCCCAGTAAAATTTTGTATACTCGGCAGTGGGGTGCTTGTTATTTTACTCAGATATTGAACTGCGCCAATTTATTCTCATTTTTTGGACTTTATAAATTCCAAAACCATTCGCCATTTGGACTTAATCAGCGCCAAGCATTTCTGGCAGGTGGACTTGTTAAACTCTATGTCCATTAACCATTTGGGCTTGATTACAAACCAGCACAACGCGAACCCGCCACAAGCCAATACCAACACGGCGCAAATCACAATCAAAATGACTTTTCCGCCGGATATGCCTTTTGCGTCCTCAACAGGCGCTGTGGGCGCTACCGGTGTTGTCACAGGGGTTGTTGGCTCCTTGGTGCCCTCTGTGGGATCAACAGGTGCAGTTGATTCCGTTGGGTCTGTGGTGCCCTCTGTGGGGTCAACAGGTGCAGTTGATTCCGTTGGGTCTGTGATGCCCTCTGTGGGGTCAACAGGTGCGGTTGTTTCCGTTGTTCCTTCAGTAGGAGCAGTGCTGTCTGTTGTGGGGGGAACCGTCATTTCCTCTGTGCTTGGCGTTGTTGCCTCTTCTGTTTCAGGAGGCGTGGTGGTTTCAGGCAGAACGGTCTCCTCCGGCGTCCAGTAAAAATCATCTTTATCATAATCCGGGTACTGGGGCGCTTTCCCCTTCTCAACAGTCACCGTCAGCAGAGAATTGCCCTCTACAAGATCGGTTATATAGCCGTCTGCACCAGAGGGCATTTCCACTGTCTTTATCAACGTGCCATCGTTATAAATCTTTGCAACCTGATAATCTCTGGAAGCATTCATCCAGGAAAGACGGTACACTGTATCCTTTTCTCTGGCTGCCGTTGCGTCTGCAATGCGCATTCCGGTATTTGCTTCATAGAGTTTCAGTTCTGTGGTAACACCTGTTGCCTGCAGACGGTAGTTATCCATATAGGCCTTATCCACATCTGTGCAAGAAATCGTAATGTTCTTCACAGGAATGGATACCTGCTCCATTGCAACATCCTTCTTCTGCGCTACCATTTTGCCATCTGCAGTTTTCACAGTATAGGTGCTGGTAAAGGCGCTTTCGTTTCGGAAGTCCACTTCCCTGCTGATAACATAGGTCTTCCCTGCTTCTACGCTTGCCAGCTCGGTATCTCCGTCATAGTAGACCTTTCCGCCGGCTATCCGGATACCGCTATCGTTTTCGGAGCAGGAAAGGACTTTTAACTCACCGCTACCGGGTACAGTTACCGTCACTTCCCAAACCTGCTGCTTCGCATAGCTGTCGCCTGCAGTTACGTTCATAGGAATCTTGGTGTTGGTGATTGTTGCCGTACCGGTCAACTCCAATGCCTTACTGCCATTGTTGGACTGGATTGTAGCGGCAGCTCCGTCAAACGTCCAGGCATCTGTATGGCGGACAGTAGTTGCAGAGAAGGTTGCTCCCACCTCGTAGGTATCAAAGTTTTCCTCATAAGCGGGATATTTTTCGTAGCGGTCTGTGTCAGTGATGACCACAGGTGTCACATCTGCAGGGGTTTCAATCCAGTAGCCGCAGGTGCCTGTGGCATAAATCTTACTTTCCTCCAGAATTTTACCCTGGGGAAACGTTACGATTTCACCGGCAATCCTAAAGGTGGGTGCTTGATCTTTCACCTTAAATTCAGCAACAGTCATTCCATCGGAGGTATTGGGGGTGATGCGCCAAATATTACGTCCGCCCGCATACATACCGGATATAACAAAATTGCTGTTCCAGGTTTTGGGAACGGAGATGGGCTTTCTGTCAGCATAGCCCGCCACACGGGTCAATTCCTCCAGAATTTCCGAAACATTCCGCATCACATCGCTATAATCGTAGGGGTCTTCATTTCCGTCTGTATCCCTGGGCGCAACTATATAACCAATGAAGGGCTGGGGATCCAGCAGACCGATATGGAACAGCATTTCTGCATAATAGGGTGAGTAAGCCAAGCCGCTTTCCGTTCTTTCCCCTGTGCTTAAATAATTGAATCCGGTGATCCACGCGCTGATTCTCTTGTTATCCGAGGAGGCATACATATCCTTAAAGGTATTTACCTCGCTCAAAAACGCATTGAATGATGTATCCTCGTAGACAGCCCCATTGTAGGTGATAGGTGTTATATATCCATTGCTTGTATCCTGCACAGTTTCATAGGGTCTGCTCAGGAAAAAGTTCTCATTTGCGGCATTACCTGCATAGCCCGTATTGCCGCCGTTATAGGCTTTGCCCCAATCGTCTGAACTCTCATTCCAAACATTATTACCGGCGAAGCGGTAATTGCTCACGTCTGCTTCGGGATAGAGCTCCACAAAGGGGGCGCAGGCCTCGTTCAGGTATTTGCAGATGCGGTTATGCATAACCGCATTCCAAATGGCATATTCCGTGCTGGTAGAATCGGAGATCGGGTAGATTTCAGATTGATCTCCATTGGGCGTAGCAAACTGAAAACCCCGTTCCTCCAAATAAGGACGCACTTCTGTGGCATAACGGGAATCGTTGACGATGTTGTTATAAATTTCTTTATTTTGCGGAATGGTTACCGAAGTACCCTTTAACTCGTCTTTGATTGTTATGGATTTTTCATACAGGCTATTGATGTAATATGCGCCAGCAACAGGATACTCCATATCCAGAATCAGACCGTCAATTTTACCGCCGATTCTCTTATATTCGGTGAAAAATTCAATTATCCAGGCCTTAAACATAGCAACAGTCTTATCCATATAAATCATATGCTCGACTTGCTTCTCAATGGCCATTGGGAAGTTTAAATAACGTGTGCCCTTAGGTCGGCTGTTAAACGCTTCCTTCAGTTTTTTCGCCATTGCGGGAATGTCTGTTGTGTCAAACATATTGATGGTGATTTTCGTGTCGTCCTTTGTAATAGCCGTCAGCTCAGGTTTCAACATTTCGGCAACATTCTCAGGAAAATCCACGTAGCGGGGACCCATCCAGTTCACCAAATAAAACGGTGCTTCAGCATATTTGTCTGCGCTGCCGGGCACAGTAATCCCCAAAGAAATAAGCGTTGCCAAAATCAGTAATACAGCTAACAGTCTTTTCATCTTCTATCTCCTATCTGAAATTCTTGCTCTAAACAGTATCTTTGTTCCTATCTATTTATACTATACCGCGGCATTTGTGTCAACCAATTCCTGTGTAAAACAACTGTGAGGTGCGCCATTTAGCGCACCTCACATTGCTTTTATGTCTGTTTATTTTTTATAGAGTTTTGCCTTCAATACTTCTATCCATTGGGGTTTAATAACAAACCAGCACAGAGCAAATCCACCGCCGGATA
>JAZNDB010000223.1:0-7411 GCA_045587845.1 Faecousia sp. | reverse complement strand
CCACCCATAGATACGCCCTCTTCTTTATAGAGCGCTTGGGTTGCCTCGTTGAGTTTTTGCTGGTCATTCCCGTACTTCTTCTGCAGCGCCTGCAGCTTGGGGGTCAGCCGGGACATTTTCATAGTGCTCTTCTTGCCCTTGGCGGTAGCCGGGAACAAAATGAGCTTCAGGGCAATGGCAAAAATAATCAGTGCCAAGCCATAGTTGGTAGTCAGTTGATTCAGCCAGGAAAGCAGATAACCAAAGGGCACCTGGATAATATCAACCAGTTTGAACGCTAGAATCATTTGTCATTCCTCCTTAGGGAATTACGGAACGGGGTCGTGAAAATCCCCTTTATAAAAGGGATTGCAGCGCAAAATGCGCTTAAACGCTAAATAGCCGCCTTTGCAGGCCCCGTATTTGTGAATGGCTTCCAATGCATAAGCAGAACAGGTTGGGGTAAATCGGCAGCAGGCAGGACGGTAGGGAGAGATATTGCGCTGATAAAAACGAATCATTTTCAGTAACAGATATTTCATTGGGTAATCAAAATGCCTGCTTTCTCCGCAAGGGAAAGGTAGGCTTGTGTCAGCTTTTCAAACCGGGCGTCTATACACCGGCTTCTAGCTACCACAACGATATCCCAGCCGGGGGCAAACCGGTCTTCATTCAAACGGTAAACCTCCCGCAGACGACGTCGCACCCGATTCCGGACCACCGCATTTCCCAGCTTTTTGCTGGCGGTAATCCCCACCCGATTGGTGGCCGTATGGTTGGGCTTGGCATAAAGCACCAGATATCCATTGGCGTGGCCGGAGGTGGCATAAAGACGTCTGAAAATATGATTCAGTTTCAGCGCGCAGGAAAATTTCATAACATTTCTCCCTTTAGAAGTCCGCATACCCATATAATGCAAGCTGGAGGAAATAAATATCCCTCTCAAACATTGCTCTCACAGGGCAAGCTCGAGGAAATAAGACACCAATAACACAACGCGGGATTTTGGCGTGGGGCAAGGTTAAACACCGAAGTTATACTTTGTGTATTACGAGGTGTTTATAACGCCGCCCCGGGACAAAAGACCCGTTGTGATGTGGTGGATTATTTCCGAGAGTTTGCCCAAATAAAAAGGGGGCGGGGCGAATAGCCATTCGCCCCGCACGGACTCCCATTTTGCTTTTCAGCGGTGGCCTGCTATCAAATGCACAACCAAATTTTGCTTAGGCAGACAGAACCTTGCGGCCCTTGGCACGGCGGCGGGCAAGCACCTTGCGGCCGTTGGAAGTAGCCATTCGGCTCCGGAAACCGTGAACCTTAGAACGATGACGGCGGCTGGGCTGGTAGGTACGCTTCATATTTGTACACCTCCTTGAAATCACATATGCTCGACAGCCAGATAGCTGCAGCGAAACATAATCAAATGACCATACATAGTCACGCTAACATAGTATAACCGATAAATCCACCCAGGTCAACAACTTTTTTCTATAGATTGACAAATCCGTCGCAAATTGCAGATAAAATCCCTAAAGGCATCGCAAATTTATTATACTTTCTCTCTGGCGAGAAAGTATACAAAGAGCCGCCGGGAAACGTTTCGTAGGTTTCCCGGACCCTTCCCACGACCAAAGGGGGAAGTGGCACGAAACCGTTATAGCAAATAACTGCTCCTGCACTTCCCCCTTATGGAATCCCCCTCGCAGATATTTGCAAGGGACTTCGCACAAAAAAGAGGAGAGCCGAAGCTCTCCTCTTATATTGGATTGCAATTACTTAACTGCGTTCACAGTTACGTTAGCGGTGCTCTCGGGGAACTCAACCAAATCAGCCTTTACAGCAACGGAGCCGTCCTTGATCTTAGCAAGCAGAGCCTCGTAGTCAGCAACGGACCAATTCTTCAGAGACCAGGTGGCGGTGGGCAGGCCAACAGCGTTGTCCTTAGCGCCCAGAGCAGTGCCGGTGCCGCCCAGCTCGGAGAACTTGCCATCGTAGAACTTAGCAAGCGCCCACTGTACGGAGTCGGCCAGGCCCTTCATAGCGGAAGTGATAACTGTGGGAGACTGGCTGGACTGGTCAACGTCAACACCAACAACCTTTGCATCCTCAGCGCCGGCAGCGGCAGCAACGGAGGTGAACATAGAACCGCCGCAGCAGAAGATAACCTCAGTGCCGTTCTGATACCAACCGGTAGCCATAGTCTGCAGTTCGTTGGATGCGGAGAAGGTAGCGCCGTGGAGCCAGGAGTAGTTCAGCTCAACCTTTACGCCCTTTACAGCAGCGGCAGCCTCAGCGCCCTGTGCAAAGCCGTAACCGAAGCGCTGACAAGCGGGGTTCGTGCCGCCGCCACCGCCGGTGAAGCCCAGCTTGGTGTAGCCTTCCATAACAGCAGCGTAGCCAGCCAGATAGCCGGACTGCTCTTCCTGGAAGGAGATGCCTGCGATGTTCTTCAGAACGGGGCTGTTCTCAACAGTGGTATCCTCTACAACGGGATAGCCATCGATGAAGATGAAGCTTACATCGGTGTACTGCTTTGCAGCAGCGCGCAGAGCGCCTTCCTGCATAAAGCCGCCAGCAACAACTACCTTAGCGCCGTTATCGCCGGCAGCCTTAACTGCATTGTTACGGTCATCGTCGGTAGCCTGGTCGCCATTGGCGGGCATATAGTACTTGTAGGTCTTGTTGTTGTTGGCAGCGTACAGCTTCACGCCGTCGTAGGTGCCCTGGTTGAAGGACTTGTCCTTCAGCTGGCCCACGTCAGTGATGAAAGCGATTTCGTACTTGCCATCTTCGCTGGTCATTTCGTCGGCGACCTTTTCGGGGTCGGTAATGGTTGCGTTGGCATCGTCGTCAACGGGTTTCTTGCCGCAGGCTGCGAACATAGACACAACCATCAGTACGGCCAAAAGCAGTGCTAGAAACTTTTTCATTTTTGTTTTCCTCCATAAATTTTTTCGGTATATTACCTTTGCTTATTGTCGCATATTTTTACAAAAAAATCAACCGTTTTTCTGTTTTTTGTCAAATTTGACAAAATTTATCGCATATGTTTGTCCGCCTGAAAACTATGGGGCAAAAGCTCAGCCAAGGTAACGGTCTCATAGGTATTCTCCGCGCCTGCCAGATACACGACAAAGTCATCCTGGCAAAATTCACGCATTACCTGCCGACACACACCGCAGGGCGGAAATGCGCCTGTAATATTCCCATCTTTACCACCGCAGACGGCAATGGCGGTGAAGTGCCGATGGCCATCGTAAACTGCCTTAAAAATCGCCGTGCGCTCGGCGCAGTTGGTAGGGCCGTAGGCAGCGTTTTCGATATTGCAGCCCTGATATACGCTGCCGTCTGCGCACAGAAGCGCTGCCCCTACCTTGTAGCCGGAGTAGGGCACATAGGCGTGGGTCATAGCCTCTTTCGCCAATTCAATGAGTTTTTCCGGTGTCATAACAAATCTACCTTTCCTGACATTTATTTTGAGATTGCCACGGGCGACCGCACCCTCTCAGTCAAAAATCAAAGATTTTTGCCAGCTCTCCCAAAGGGAGAGCCAAGTGTCTTGCAGTCAAATGCATTATAAAAACTATTATATAAAAAGAAGACGGGTTTTGCAACACGGCCTTTTGTCTTTCCGCATTTTGGGACTTTCTTTTTTCCGGGTTACACGATATAATAAGGTTAACCTTTATGAAAAGAGACACGTTATGAAAAAACTGATCTATGTTGAACTGGTTGCACTGGCACTGCTGGTGGTGGTAGCAATTCTTGCCTGTTTCTCCCTTTCCCGCCCTGCCGTTGCGCCGGACACCTCTGCCGGCACCACCAACACCCAGGCATCTACCACGGAAACCACCGCTTTTGTTCCTGCCTGGAATACCTATCCTGCCAATCGGCAGCTCCTTGCCCAGCAGTACTTTGTGTATGACTGCGTTTCGGATACTTTTTTGGTTACTTCCGGCAAGGCAAACGAGCGCATTTACCCCGCCAGCATCACCAAGCTGTTTACCGCCTACGTGGCAATGCAATATTTAAAGCCCGACACCCAAATCACCGCCGGAGACGAACTGGATTTGGTTGCCTGGGGTTCTTCCGTTGCCAAAATCAAAAAGGGCGATACCCTCACCGCAGGACAGTTGGTGGAGGCAATGATTTTGCCCAGCGGCAATGATGCCGCCTATATGCTGGCCTGCGCGGCAGGTCGGGCTATGGAGAAAAGCGCAGTGATAGACGGACAGCTTGTTGTAGCAGAGTTAGATGCCCGGAGTGCTGTGAATATCTTTATGAAGAAAATGAATGAGCTGGCAAAAGATTTGGGTATGACCGGCACCAATTTTGTAAACCCCGACGGTATTCACGACAGTAACCACTACACCACCTTTGGGGATTTGGTGATTCTGGGTAAGCTGTCTATGGAAAATGAGACCATTATGCAGCACGCGGTGACGCCTCTTAAGGAAGTCACCCTCCACGACGAGACCCTCCAATGGAAAAACACCAACAAACTGGTGAATCCCGCCACGCCCTACTACTGTCCCTACGCGGTAGGTCTGAAAACAGGGCAGACGCCGTCAGCCGGGTCTTGCCTGTTGTCTGCGTTCCGTATGGACGGCAAGGAGCTGCTCATTGGTGTGTTCGGCTGCCCTGAAGAAGACGACCGTTTTGACGATACCTTGCAACTGTTCAATCAAATTGTTCTGCCTTAACTCCCCTTGAAATATATCATACTATTTAATATGCAAGGCTGATACACAGAAAGAGAGGAAGCCCCATGTTAAAGCGATTTATTGCCTATTATAAGCCCCACAAGCTTATGTTTGCGCTGGATATGATTGCCGCATTCTTCATTTCCCTTATCGGTATGGTGTATCCAATCGTTACCAACCGTATGCTCAACGATTTGATACCCAACCGGCGATATCGGGAGATTTTGATTGCGGGTATCGCGGTGCTTGTCCTGTATATTTTGCGTATGCTTCTGCGGTATTTTGTCCAGTATTACGGACACGTGATGGGCGTGCGTATGCAAAAGCAGATGCGCACCGATTTGTTCTCCCATTTGGAAAAGCTGCCCTATTCCTTCTTTGACAACCGGGAGACAGGCAGCATTATGACCCGCCTCACCAGCGACTTGTTTGAGGTCAGCGAGCTTGCCCACCACGGTCCTGAGAATCTGTTTATCTGCGCCGTAATGATTGTGGGCTCTTTTATTTACTTATGTTCCATTGATCTGTATTTAACTCTGATTATTTTTGCCTGTATTCCCATTATGCTGACAGTTTCCATCGTCACACGCAGGCAAATGCGGGACGCCTTTAACGAGCGCAGAAAGAGCAATGCAACCATCAACGCCTCCATAGAATCCAGCATCACTGGCATTCGCGTCACCAAGGCCTTTACCAATTCCTCCAAGGAACTGGAAAAGTTCGAGGTAGGCAACAACGCATTTGTGGAGGCAAGCCAAAAGGCCTATATGGCAATGGCAAAATTCCACTCCTCCACCTCCTTTGTGACAGATATTTTTAACGTGATTATTCTGATTGCAGGCGGCCTGTTCCTGTATGGCGGACGGATCAATTTTGCCGACTACTCTACCTTTATCATTTCGGTAAATCTGTTTATTAACCCCATTACCACCTTGATTGGTTTTGTGGAGCAATATCAAAACGGTGTTTCCGGCTTCAAGCGGTTTTTGGAGATTATGGACGAGCCGGTGGAACAGGACGCTCCCGATGCAAACCCCCTGGAAAATGTGCAGGGCGATATTGTGTTCCGTGATGTTTCTTTTCATTATGACACCACCCCAGACGTGCTGGAAAACATCAATCTTTCCATTGGAAAGGGAGATATTATGGCGCTGGTGGGCCCCTCCGGCGGCGGCAAAACCACCATTTGTCATCTGCTCCCCCGTTTTTATGAGCTGACCGACGGTGTTATCACCATTGACGGACAGGATATTTCCAAGCTGACCTTGGAATCCCTGCGCCGCAACATCGGTATCGTGCAACAGGATGTGTTCCTGTTTAACGGCAGTATTCGGGATAACATTCTCTACGGCCGGCTGGATGCCACAGAGGAAGAAGTTATCGCCGCCGCCAAGCGCGCCAACATTCACGATTACGTGATGTCTTTGGAAAACGGCTACGATACCCAAATCGGTGAACGGGGTGTCCGTCTGTCCGGCGGTCAAAAGCAACGGCTTTCCATTGCCCGGGTCTTTTTAAAAGACCCTGCCATTTTGATTCTGGACGAGGCCACCTCCGCATTGGATAACACCACGGAGATTCTCATTCAGGAAGCGCTGGACGAGCTTTGCAAGGGCAGGACCACCATTGTGGTTGCCCACCGCCTGTCCACCATCAAACGGGCCAATTCCATTGCCGTGATTTCCGGCAGTAAAATTGCTGAACAGGGTACCCACGAGGAACTGATGGCTCTGGGCGGCATCTACAAAAATCTGTATAGCCTGCAATTCCGGGACGAGGAATTGCCCGCATAACCCCATATTATGAAAGGAGTGGCCGCAGTGCAGTTAAAGGAGAATTACATCAAACGAAGCAGCGGCATTTTGATGCCCATCTTCGCGCTGCCGTCACCCTACGGTATCGGCACGTTGGGCAAAGCCGCCCGGGAATTTGTAGACTTCCTTGCCGATGCAGGGCAGGCCTGGTGGCAGATTCTTCCTGTGGGCCCCACCAGTTACGGGGATTCTCCCTATCAGAGCCCTTCTTCCTATGCGGGAAATCCGTATTTCATTGACTTGGATATGCTGAAAGCGGACGGCTTGTTGACACAGGCGGAAATGGATGCCGTGAACTGGGGTAACGACCCTGCCAAGGTAGACTATGGCGCGCTTTATCGGCACCGCTATCCCTTACTGAAAAAAGCTATGGAGCGGGGTTGGGATCGGGACCGGCAAAAAGTTTCCGCGTTTGTGGCAGAAAACGCCGGGTGGCTACCGGATTATGCGCTGTTTATGGCCCTTAAAAAGCATTTTCATATGGCAAGCTGGCTGGAATGGCCGGATAAAAATGCCCGTCTTCGGGATGCAGACACGCTGGACAAATACCGCGTTGCGTTGGATGCGGACATTCGCCTGTATACCTACATACAATATCTATTCTTTCAGCAGTGGAATTACCTGCGGGATTACGCCCACGGAAAGGGCATTGGCATTATTGGGGATATGCCCATTTATGTGGCGCTGGATTCCGCTGACGTGTGGGCATCCCCCGAGAGCTTTCAACTGGATAAAGAAGGCTTTCCTGTGGATGTGGCCGGCGTACCCCCCGATTATTTCTCCGCAGACGGTCAGTTGTGGGGCAACCCCCTCTACAACTACCAGGAAATGGAACGAACCGGCTACGGCTGGTGGATTCGCCGTGTAGACGGCGCTTCCAAGCTGTATGACGTGCTACGCATTGATCATTTCCGC
>JAZNDB010000222.1:0-9865 GCA_045587845.1 Faecousia sp. | reverse complement strand
TAAAGCTGATTTGCAGTAAACTCCGTTGTGGTAGGAAGTTGAAATAGCGCAAGAACTTCAGTAAGACGCTTATATATGTCTTTACAACCGGCCTTTGATATGATTGACATACCGATTGCAACGGCTTGACCGTGATGAATGGCAAAGTTACTCTGCGCTTCTATGCTGTGACCGATTGTATGACCGAGATTCAGTTTCGCTCTGGCACCGGTATCAAATTCGTCTTCCGCAACCACATTGCGTTTTAATTCAACACAGCGGCTAATCACATCTTCTCGATTAAATTCCAAACCAAATGCAGCCAGGTGATCGAACAATTTTGCATCATAAAGTACGCCGTATTTAATTACTTCAGCGCAACCGTCACAGAAAACCTGCTGGGGTAAAGTTTTCAGGGTGTCAAGATCACACAAAACAAGACTTGGTTGATAGAATGCGCCAACGAGGTTTTTGCCTGCAGGAAGGTCAATAGCAGTCTTTCCGCCAACAGAGGAATCTACCATTGCCAATAACGTGGTGGGGATCTGAACATAGGGAATTCCCCGCAGGTATGTAGCAGCAGCAAAGCCGGACATATCACCAGTTACTCCACCTCCAAGCGCAATAATAGCGTCTGTTCGTGTAAGGTGATTTTCAGAAAGGAAGTTCAAAATAGATATGTATGTTGTGGCATTCTTACTGGATTCTCCGGCAGGGAATGTATAGTGTATTGGCTCAAAGCCGTTTTGTATCAGGCTATTTTCTGCGACCCTGCCATAAAGTGGGTATACATTACTGTCGCTGATAATGGCAACTTTACAAGTTCTCTTAAGTACGGAAAAGAGATGATTACCGAGCTGATTTAACAGATTATTGCCAATGATAACATCATAGCTTTTGGAAGCTTGTACGTGAATGGTTTTCATCCGTCAACCTCCTGTTTTAATCTTCTGCCTTCATCAAGCAGCGTAATCAATGCATCTTCGTCTTCTGTTACAAGCGCATCTCTGTATTTTTCCAAAGAGGCAATAAAGGTGTCCAATTCGTACAAGACATTTTCCTTATTGGAAAGAAATAATTCGGCCCACATTTGGGGATTTAACCAGGCAACGCGCGTTAAATCCTTATAACTGCCGGCAGAGAAACCCTTGTGTTGCATTGCAGTAGGAGACTTGATGTAGCCATTGCTGATGATATGCGGCATTTGAGAGGTAAAGGCAATCATTTTATCGTGTTCCTCTGCTGTGGTGACAGAAAATGAACCGAAACGACAGGGTGCTAGCATATTTTTAGCCCATTGTAACAATTCAGGGTCATCGAAGCGGGGAGGAACCAACACCATCGGCGCGCCTTGGAACAGATTGGAACGGCTGAATTTAAATCCTGAATTATGAGAGCCGGCCATAGGGTGTCCACCGATAAATGTAAAGCCATATTTTTCTGCAAGAGGAAAACAACTTTGGCAAATTGCTTTCTTAATACCGCAGCAATCAATAACCAATGCAGATTTTGCAATAAAATCAGCATTCTTCTCCAGCCAGCATACAGAGCCCTCTGCATAGATTGCAAGGAGAAATAAATCACAGGAGGGGATTGTTCTCTCGTCTAGGGTGTCGTGTGCTGCTCCTGCCAACTTGGCAAATTCAAGAATAGAGGTATCCTTATCCCAAACATAAACTTTGTGACCCTCCTTGGCGTAAGCCCGGGCCAACGAGCCGCCAATAAGTCCAAGACCCAGTATTCCTACATTCATTCCAGAACCTCTCTAACTTTTTGCACTTGTATATTCAGATCGCGGAATTGTTCCGGAGTAAGTGACTGTGCGCCATCACACATCGCGCAGGCGGGATTGTTGTGAACTTCCACCATAATGCCATCTGCGCCTGCCGCGGCTGCAGCAACCGCCATAGAGGGCACAAGGGAAGAGCGACCGGTTGCGTGGCTGGGATCAACAACAACAGGCAGGTGTGTTAGCTCGTGAAGAACAGGAATGGCAGACAGATCCAATGTGTTACGAGTGTAGGTTTCATAAGTGCGGATTCCGCGTTCACACAGAATAAT
The DNA here is from genome assembly GCA_045587845.1 of Faecousia sp. Lineage (GTDB taxonomy): Bacteria > Bacillota > Clostridia > Oscillospirales > Oscillospiraceae > Faecousia. The sequence goes on along the minus strand of JAZNDB010000222.1, from coordinate 7,825 downwards.
ATTCTCATTGCCTTCACTCATAATATATTCAGCGCTCATCAGCAGTTCCTGTAGCGTATTGGCAAGACCCCGTTTCAGCAAAATGGGTTTTTTGGTTTTGCCAAGTTCCTTTAGCAGGTCAAAGTTTTGCATATTTCTTGCGCCAACCTGGATGATGTCAACATCCTCAAATACTTCCAGAGAGCGGATATCCATAATCTCGGTGATAATCGGCAGGTTGGTTGCTTTTTTTGCTTCCAGCAGTAGGCTTATACCCTCGTCTCGCAGTCCTTGGAAAGCATAAGGAGATGTACGAGGTTTAAATGCGCCGCCACGTAAAACATCGGCGCCGTATTCCTTAACTGCACTGGCAACCTCAACAATCTGTTCCCGTGTTTCCACAGAGCAAGGACCGGCAATCATTGCAAAATGACCGCCACCTAGCTTGACGTTTCCACAGGATACAACGGTATCGTTGGGGTGGAACTTTCTGTTTACCTGCTTGAAGGGTTCGGAAACGCGTTTTACATTTTCAACAATTTCAAGGCTTTTCAGAAGTTCAATGTCTAAACGGCTTGTGTCACCCACCAAACCCAAAATGGTAAATTCTTTACCTGCCGAAATGTGTACGTCTAAATTCATTTGCTTTAGCCAGTGAATCAGGTGCTCAGTTTGCTCGGGTGTAGTGCCGTGTTTTAGAATTGCAATCATAATCTCATCTCCTAAATAATTAAGAAAACGCCGCACAGTAGCGAAACTGTGCGGCGTCTAAGAATACATATAGACCGGATATAAATGCAGCACAAATCGCTATTACTTTTTGTGGTTAAAAAAGTAATAGTAATAAAAGTATGCCTTGGCTGCACTTACAGAAATGGCCATAACGGACCTCCAAAATTGCGACTAGAAATACTATAGCACGGTCAGTTGTATTTTGCAAGGGATTCCGGAAAATTTTTCTAGATAATTGTAAACTCCTGCGCGGTTGCTAATCCACCGTTGAAATAGACTTCAATTGTGTATGTACCAACCTCGGAGGGGAGAACCGGAATTTCCAGCTTACAGTTGTAACTTGACCACATATCCTTCCAGGTTTTTGTTTCCTGTGCGGTAAGAATCGGTGTACCAGATTGATTTCGAATTACAAACATTGTGGTAATCTCTTTTGAAGAGCTGTACGCACTTTTGTTCATACGCACAAGGAAGGATGCTGGAGTATTAGCAGGGAACTGGGTGGTATAATCGTCGTCAGACAAGTCATAACGACCCCAGTTAGGACGGCTGGGCGTTTTGCACATTGCAAATGTCAAATTCTGGCTTGTAACTGTGACACCGTTGAGTTCTTCCTTAAATTCTACGCTGTCACCTGTGGTAACCTCAACCTGAGAACCGAGAAGAACGGTGCCCTTAGAATCCTCAAGCTGGAAGCGGTAGGTTGCATTCGGAATAACAGAGCTGATAACAGCTTCATTCTGATTGCAAACAATGGTGTCATCATTTCCAATACCAACGATACTGTAATGCAGCACCCAACCGTCTTCAGAAATGGGTTTGCTGGTTTCCCATGTGATGGTCAATTTAGCAGGATCGGATGTGTCAACTTTGAAGTTGGAGGCAGTTATAGAATTTGCGGATACAGTGATCTTTTCACTGACACTCATACCTGCGGCCTTTACCTCAATATCATATTCCGCATTGGGGTCAACACCCTCGAAGGTGGCAAATGTATCTGTTGTGACAAGGGTTTGGCTATAGTCGTCATTGTGACAACGAACAGACCATCCGGACACACTAACACCCTCTGGCGCAGCCCACATTACACCTAAAGTATTACCTGTAAAACCGGTAGAAACAAGCTTTTCAGCGTGAACCAACTCTCGGGGTGTAAATTTAATTTCACTTTGGCCTGCCAGGTACAGAGACTGCTTTGGATTCAATGTGAAGGTATATTCCTTGCCTACGGTCAAACCGGACAAGGTAACCATATGGGAATCCACAAAGGTTGCGGTACGCGCTTCCTCACCGTCGGCAGTATAGTTAACCGTCCATTCATCACAGTTCGGACCCTTTATAGTAAAGCTTAGAATCACACTGTCAGCAGTATTGCCGGCTACTGCATCAAACTGAACAATGTTGGTTTGGATAGGCGTTGAGTATGCAGTTGAAGAACTGCCTGTTAGCCTGTGGAATCCCTTGGCAACCACTTTAATGTTGTAAGCCATATTGGGAACAAGACCGGTAAACTCAGCTTTGCCGTTAATCACCGGCGCAGGAATCTTGTTGCCGTAGGTGTCTGAACATATAACCTCCAGCAGTGATTCGTCAATATCCGTTGTGACCAATACTGTCAGGGAATCCTTGTTGCCTTCTACGGTGATAAAGTCAATAGGAAGCAAGTAAACGTTCTTGTAGAAGAAGATGCCGCCGATCAGAAGCGCAATAGCAGCCAGTACAAGGAGACCGTTACGGAGCCAGTGGCGGTTTTTCGAAACGGTATCAATTTGCGGATCATCATTCAATTCAGTAGAACGTTCTTCGTCAGACAGATCGTCAGCTTCAACTGCAATTTCGTCTGTCTCCTCATTTGGAACAACTTCATCTGCAGGCAGTTCCTCAACTGCATTTTCAGACGGTTCTTCAACCTCGATTATCGGTAGCTCCACCTCAATATAATCAGGAGCAACAACAGGCTCGGGTACGTCAAGCGCAGCCAATTCATCTGCTTGACTGAGCATATCCGAAACTTCTGCTGTTATGGTGTAGTTATCTGCTTGCTCAAGTTCCTCTAAAACAGGAGCATCTTCTGCATCTTCCTGTAAGAGTGTAACCGTTTCAGCAATTTCATCTACATTTTCTTCTTCCGTTGCACTATCTGTAGAATCGGCATTAACTTCGGATTCAGTGATTACTTTAGTATCCTTGTTTGTATCTTCTTCCAGCTCAACTTCATCTGAAATAATTTCCGGCGAAGTTTCAGATTCTTCTGTTTCGGTTAGCGTGTCACCAATTTCCGTTGTATCGGGTTCCTCAATGCTGACGTCGGCAGAATCAGTTGCAACCTCTGCTTCGGTATTTTCAAGCGCTACATCTTGCAGAAGGGTATCAATCTCGTCCTGTGTGGGCATAGGAACAATGGGGGTATCTGCAGCGCCATTGCGTTGCATATAGCCGACAATGGCTTGTCCCATTTGCATAGGATCCTGCCAACGTTCATCGGGATTGGGATTACAAGCCTTGAGGATAATTTCGCTCATCTCATAGTCTGCGTACAGAGGAGCAGGCAGTGTATCACCAGGCTGAATTTCGTCATTAAACGGAAGCTCACCATTGTTATAGGTTTGATAAAGAATGAGACCGATTGCATAAGTATCCATTGTAGGATTGAGCGACGAAAAAGCATCTCTGATCTCAGGGGGTGTATAAATACTCAAGTATTTTTCAGGAATAGATGCGTATTTTAACGAATCCATACGGATAAAGCCCAAATCACCAACACGGAACAGACGCTGGTCAGTTACAAAAACATTACTGGGCTTTAAATCCACATACAGATAACCGTTTCTTCTGCAGACAGAAAGGGCTGCACATAGGTCAAGACCTAAATTTAACGCATCTAAGTGGGTAAAGCTATGACGTTTAAAATGCTTTAGCAGAGAACGTTTGTAGCTGCTGAGCAAATAGATTTGATAACCCTTTTGGGATTCCATAGGAACAACCTGGCAGCCTGTGTAGGGAAGAAAACCCTCAACCTCTGCCAGCTTCTCTAAAATATCAACCTCCTGCACCACTCCATCTACCAGCTCTTTGAAATAACGGAGCGCTGAATCTTCATCAGCGTAAGCACCCGACAAAAGCAAAGCGTCCATTTGTGATTGTGTAGCAGGCAGCGATATTACTTTAACGATGTATTTTTCATCTGTTTCATTCTTCATAGCAGGACAGCAGCAAACACCGTGGTGCTCGCTGATAGGACTGCCCATCATAAAACTATCAAGCATTGGCGAAATCAGTTGTGGTTCAGCCATATTCATCGCCTCCTTTTCCTTTTAATATATATCATAAAATAAAATTCTAAAAAAAGCAACAGGTTTATGGTTGTTTTATTCAACAAGAAATGCTATAATTAGTATGAAACCATTTTGCAGGGTGTCCTGCATACCAGGAGGTAATCAAAAATGAGTAAGATAATTTGTGATATTTGCGGAACTGCATACACAGAAACTGCAAAGCAATGTCCGATTTGTGGTAGTGTGCGACCTGGTGATGTTCAGCGGGTTACGAACGAGGTGAAAAGCGATGGCAAAGTTTCCACCGGTTATACTTATGTGAAAGGCGGACGTTTTTCTAAGTCTAATGTAAAGAAACGTTCAAAAGCAGATAACAGTGGCAAGACGCCGTCAAATAATAGCAATGGTCAAGATGCAAAATCAAACCGCGGTCTTGTGGCAACTGCCATTGTTCTGTTGCTGGCAATTATCGGCGTGGTAATTTATATCGCTTTGCGGTTCTTCGCTCCTATTTCTGATTTGAATAACACACAAGGTACAGAGAACAATGTTGTTATATCCTGCGTTGATCTTGTGCTGGATGAGACAGAGATTTCGTTCGATAGTATCGGCGTTGCGAAACTGCTGAATGTAACTGTTAATCCTGAGAATACCACTGACAAGATTACCTATTCCTCCGAGGATGAAAGCATTGCAACTGTTTCTGATAAGGGTAAAATTACTGCGGTTGCAGAAGGTACAACGAAAATTGTCATAACCTGCGGCAGTGTAGTGAAAGAATGTGTTATAACCATTCAGCTCCCCGAAGAAACAACCTTGCCTACTGTGGAGGATACAACCGCTGATGCGACAGGAGATACTACAGAAGACACCACAGAAGATACCACTGTTCCGGATCAAACTGTATCTACCGACGATGAACTCCGTTTGAATCGTAAGGATATTACCTTTGCGTATAAGGGAGAAAGCTGGGTTCTGTACTCCGGCAACATTGCAAAGAATCTGATCACCTGGACCAGTGATAACGATGCGATTGTTACATTCAGTGAAGGAAAGGCTGTGGCTGTTGGCAGCGGTATGACAGAAGTTCACGCTGAGTATAACGGTCAGAAAGTTAGCTGCATTATTCGTTGTAACTTTACGGATAACTCCGGTGTTGTCGGCAATGGCGGCGTATCCGAAGACGGTGGCAGCACCGGCAACGGCGGCGTATCCGAAGACGGTAGCAGCAGTGGTACTGTAACACCTGTACCCGGAGCATACACGATTTATTCTCCCTATGGCAAGGTGGAGGATATCACCCTGAAAGTTGGTGAGAGCCTGAACCTTAGCCTGAAGGATAGCGCTGGTAATGTTGTTGAAGCAACGTGGTCTTCTACCGGTAGCGGTGTATCTGTTTCTGGAAGCACCATCAGAGGTGAAGCTAAGACCGGTTATGCAAAAGTGATTGCTACATATAACGGCAATGGCTATGAATGTATTGTTCGTGTAAATTGATAATAAAACAAACAGGCAGCACCAAATTGGTGCTGCCTGTTTTTACTTCTCAGAACCAATGCTGTCACGATTTCTACGAAACAGAAGCGTGATGCACCACAGTCCTGCAAGGCCCACTACCGTATAGATAATGCGGCTGACAACAGATGCCTGGCCACCGAAGAGCCAAGCAACTAGGTCAAATTTGAAAATACCCACAAGACCCCAGTTCAAAGAGCCGATGATAGAGAGAATCAATGCCAATGTGTCCATGACGTTACCTCCATTCAATGTATTGGATATTGCTATCTTGTCCCAAAGGAATTAAAATATACAAGTTGCAAATAATGACATCATTTTGTATAATGAGAAAAAACACAGGAAGGAATCCGGTATATGACAACACTGTATGAAGGCGCATTTGCGAAAATCAATTTAACACTTGATGTATTAGGCAAACGTCCCGATGGTTATCACGATTTAAAAAGTGTTATGCAGACGATTTCCATTCGTGATGATATTGAAATTGATGTGGATACAAATAAGCCTTGGGTACTGCATTGCGATAAGGATAACGTGCCTACCGATGAGCGAAATTTAGCGTGGAAGGCAGCAAAAATTTTTTATGAACAGACAAAGCTGGAAACCACTGGCTTGGAGATTCGCATTACAAAGCGAATTCCTATGGAGGCCGGTATGGGCGGCGGGAGCGCCGATGCAGGCGCAGTACTAAGAGCGCTGAATAAGCATTATGGTGATCCGCTTTCAATTTTGGCATTGTGTGAGCTGGGTAGCCTGGTTGGTAGCGATGTGCCTTTTTGTACCCTTTGCGGGACGGCGATGGTAGAAGGCACGGGAGAGAGGCTGCGGAAGCTTCCGGATATGCCCGATTGCTGTTTTGTGGTTTGTAAACCTGAATTTTCTTCCTCTACACCGGAGCTTTATAAAAAGATTGATGAGGTTGCTATTTCCAGGCGTCCGGACCATAGCGCAATGGAAAGTGCGTTGCTGGCAGGTGATCTCGGCAAGATTGCAGAGAATATCTACAATGTTTTCGACCCGATTGTAACGCAGGACCATTTGGAATTGAACTATATCAAATCTATTTTTAATAGCTACGGATCCTTGGCGCAACAAATGACCGGTTCCGGCTCTGCAGTCTTCGCGATTGTACCCGATTTTGAGTTCGCGGCAGTAATTTGTAATATGCTGAAGGATAACTATCCAAACGTATATATTGCAAAACCTGTTTAATAGAAACGCGCACCGTCCAAGCCGAAGTTAATTCGGGTTGGACGGTGCTTTCTGTCACAGGAAAGAAAAATCTTATTTTGGAGCAATATACCCTGTTATTTGGACTAAATTTGTGTTATGATATTACAAAAAAAGGAGGGGTAGTATGCTTACCTTGCTGTTGGGTGTAGACTGGACCGAAAACAGAAACGTGATTTTAAATAAAATTACGAAAGATGTTGCTGACCAAAAGTGCGGAAGAATTCTAATGGTTCCTGAGCTTATCAGCCACGAAACAGAACGCAGGCTCAGCGCCTGCGCGGGGGATACTGCCAGCCGATTTGCTGAGGTACTCACCTTTACCCGCCTTGCGCAACGGGTTTCCGATTATGGACGCTTTGGCGTACCGGAATGCCTGGATAATGGTGGGCGATTGGTTGCAATGGCCGCCGCTACTCGTCAGCTTCACAGCAAGCTGAAGGCTTACGCGGCAGTTGAAACCCGCCCTGAGTTCTTAATTGGCCTGATTGATGCTGTTGATGAATTTAAGCGCTGTTGTATCACCCCTGCTGATCTGGCAACTGCCGCGAAAAAGACAGAGGGCAGTTTTGCGCAAAAACTGGAGGAACTGTCGCTGATTCTGGAAGCATATGATAGCCTGTGTATACGGGGCAGGCGGGATCCACGGGATCAAATGACGTGGCTATTGGAACAATTAGAGGATTGTGATTTTGCAGAGAATCACGTATTCTACATTGACGGTTTCCCGGATTTTACCCGCCAGCATACGGCAATTTTGGAACACTTAATTAAAGCGTCTCCACAGGTTACAGTAAGCCTGACCTGTGACGGAGTGGATTCTGATTCGCCTGCTTTCGAAAAGGCGGCATCTACTGCTGCTGATCTTTTACGCATAGCGCAAAGTGTCGGCGTCAAGGCTGAAATTGTGCATATACAATCGAACAATCGTCCGGTTACTTCCATTTTACCTACCCTATTTAATGGAAAAATTGATGATATATCACCTGTCCTGAAAGTTTATCGCACCGATTCCATAAATGATACTTGTCATACTGTTGCGGAAGAAATTGATGAGTTGGTACAAAAAGGATGTTTCTATCGGGATATCA
>JAZNDB010000221.1:0-25437 GCA_045587845.1 Faecousia sp. | reverse complement strand
TATCTTAAAGCCGAAGCTCTAAAATCATTGTTTGAATAATTTGTCTAGCAAATTTTACTCAAGAATTTTCGTTGGCTGTTTTCGCTTAACGCTTAAACAATTCCATTTTATTAATTGTCCAAGGTGTTACTTGTTCGTCTTTGCGCTATTCAATTTACAAGGTACATCGCTTCCCGCCAGGCGGTGAGCTTGCTTATTCTACCACAACACTTTCCCCTTGTCAATAACTTTTTTCACTTTTTTTACATTTATTTTTTATCTGTTTTCGGTTAATAAAAGACGCTTTCCTTCAGTTCTTAAATAAGGCAATTTATCTTCCGTCTTCCATTCTTTTAATTTGGGTAAATCTCCGTGAACGGGCAGAAACTTTGCCGCCTCTTTCAGGTCAACTGCGCTGTCTGCCATACACACACGCACAGACTTTTTGAGGTAACTTTTTAATTGCTGCGCCGCGTCCTCAGCGCCCTCTGTAAGCAAGAGATATTCCGTCGTATCCAAATAGATTATACCGGAAGTAGTGGCTTTCAGGTTCTCCAGGGCGCTCAGAACGTCTATCCCCTGCCCTGCATCTCCTGTGTCAGTGGAAAGCACCAGGGAATTTCCCTGTCGAGACACCAGTACCACCTCCACGGGGTGCATTTTCCCCAGCTCTGCGCCTTTCACCGGTGCAAAGGTCAGAAGCGCCAAGGCGGCAATATAAATGATAATGCGCTTCATTTTTGATTTCTCCTATCTAGCGGCTTTAGCTTTTTATTGCGGTATTTTATATTTTTTAATCGGGGTCGCAGGATTTTTCCGGAACGTGACAGATACGGCACTTCCAAGGATTTCAGGCCAGCTAAATGTATCAGCAGTATCACTACTCCTGCCAAAACCCCGTACAGGCCCCCTACGGCTGCCAAAAAGCCGATAGCAAACCGCCACACCCGTACTGCTTCCGCCAGATCCCGATTGGGTAAAACGAATCCGCAAACCCCTGCAATACTTACTGCAATCAGCGCTACCGGAGATATCAGTCCTGCCTCCACCGCGGCAGTACCTACCACAATACCGCCTACCACGGACACGGATTGTCCCACCGCCTGGGGCAAATGAATACCCGACTCCTGCAACAGTTCAAAGGCAATCAGCAGTCCCAGTACCTCTGAAATGGTGGTAAACGGAACGTTCTGTTTGCTCTCAATCATAGAACGGAGCATTGGCAGCGGAAGAAGCGCCTGATGATACGCAGCCAGTGCAATATAGATTCCCGGAAGCAGCAAGCTTGCCGCCAGCGCCAAATAGCGCAGCACGCGAATTGCAGATGCTCCCACATAGTCCCGCCCTCTGTCTTCCGGGCTTTCCATCAGATACATCAAATCAGCCGGCGCAAGATAACCCAGAGGCAAACCATCAACAAGCAGTCCTACCCTACCCTCCAGAATTCCTTGGCAGAATCTGTCCGACCGCTCAGTATATTGAATGAGCGGAAACGCCGTTGCCCGAGAGCCGGTGATATATTCCTCCACAGATGATGGAGAGAGCATACCATCAATATCGATCTCTGCTATCCTCTGCTTCATTCGTTCCACGTACTGGGGATTTGTAATGCCCTCCAGCCAAATGACGCTCACATTGGTCAGACTTCTTCTTCCCACCTGCGTTTCGTACAGCCGTAAATCCGGACTGCGCAAGTGCCGGCGGATATAGCTGGTGTTGGAGCGAATGGTTTCCACGAAGGCATCCTTTGCGCCTTTTACTGTGTTTTCTACTTCCGGCGCAGACGTTCCACGCTTATCCGGCGTTCTCACTTCAAAGGCTATGGCGCCAACTTCCGGAAACAACACAACGCAAAAGCCGTTTACAAGAAGCAACGCCACGGTGTCCAAATCCAAACAAGGCTTTGCCACATTGTTATAAATCATACCATCTATTGCGTGCTGATAAAGTTCCGGCATAGATGTACCGCGCAAATGCTGGGTTATTGGCTTAAAGATATAATCTGACGCATAAGCTGATGCAATCAAGCCGTCGATTGCGTAGGCATACAGTGTGTATTCACCGCAACGCAGCTCGCGCCGCATAAAATCTGCGGCATTTCGAAAAATACCGCTGATGTTCTCATCTGTCAGTTTCCCCACGTAGGTTGGCTTTTTCATCGTTTCACCTCTTAAGGTAGTTTGTCCTGTCTGTACGCGGTTTATAATTGCTTTTTGCTAAAGATGGTGATATTATTATGATAATGTAACTTTTTGGAGGTTTCCTATGTCTTCTGTGATTGCTGCCGTGTCTACCGGCAACCAAATCAGCGCCATCGGCATTTTGCGGCTAAGCGGCGACGGCTGTGCCCAAATTGCCGGCAAGGTATTTACACGAAATAACGGAAAGCCTCTATGGGAAGCTCCCAACCGCAAGCTGGTGCTGGGTACATTAAAAGACACCAAAGGCCGCGCCATTGACCAATGTATGGCCGTATACACCCGCGCCCCTCACACCTACACAGGCGAAGATACTGTGGAGTTTCACTGCCACGGCTCTCCCGCGGTACTTGCCGAGGGTCTGAACGCTCTGTTTGCCGCCGGCGCTGTGCCTGCCAAGCGGGGAGAATTTACCAAGCGGGCATTTTTGAACGGTCAGTTGGATTTGACCCAGGCGGAAGCGGTTATTGATTTGATCGAAGCGGAAACTGCCGATGCTGCCGCCAATGCTGCAGGGCAGGTTGGGGGAAAACTGCAAAAGGCCTTAGCGCCCATTTATGACGATTTGACCAACCTGTGCAGCCATTTTCACGCAGTGTTGGACTACCCCGACGAGGATATTGAAGATTTTGGGCTGGACAACTATGCCGGCGCTTTGCGCAGCAATGCCAAGACCCTGTATTCCCTGCTGCAAACCTACGGTCAGGGTCGCATTCTAAGGCAGGGCGTTGCCGCCGCCATTGTGGGCAAGCCCAACGTGGGCAAATCCAGTTTGCTGAATGCTTTGGCAGGCTATGAACGGGTTATTGTCACCGAGATTGCCGGCACCACCCGGGATACGGTGGAGGAAACCGTAATGCTGGGCAGCACACGTCTGCGGCTGATTGACACTGCAGGCATTCGTCAGACCGATGACCGCATTGAAGCTATCGGTGTGGAACGCTCCAAGCAGGCGGTGGAAAATGCAGATTTGGTGCTGTTTGTTTGCGACGGTTCAAAGCCGCTGACAGACGAAGACAGAGAAGTTATCAATGTTTGCCTGGACGCGGAGCATTCTGTGGCGCTGATAAACAAATCCGATTTGGGCGCAGTTGTGAGCCCCTCCGATCTGCCCTTTATGCAGGTGATTTCTGTTTGTACCAAGACGGGCGAAGGACTTGACCAGCTTGCCGACGTGGTGGATCTGATGTTTGCCAACGACACTCCCTGTGACGGCTCGATTCTGACCAACCCCCGGCAGTTTGATGCCATTCGCCGCGCCTATGAGGCTATGCTCTCTGCTCTGCAGGGGCTGAAGCAGGGTCTCACTCCCGATGCAGTCCTGACAGATGTAGAGGCCGCTATGGAGGCTATGGGCGAGGTCACAGGCAACACGGTGCGGGAGGACATTACCGCAAGAATTTTTGAGAGATTTTGCGTAGGAAAGTGAGCAATATGATTTATTTAGATAATTCCGCCACCACAAAGCCTTGCAAAGAGGCCGTGACGGCGATGACGGACGCGCTGACAAGTAACTGGGGAAACCCCAGCGCATTATACAGTTTCGGCATTGATGCTGCCGCCACCCTTCGTTCTGCACGGCAAAAGGTTGCCGCCGCAATGGGCGCGGAGCCGGATAGGGTCTTCTTTACCTCCGGCGGCACAGAGGCCGACAACTGGGCCATTTTCAGCACCGTCAAGCGATATGGGCGAAAAAACAAGCACATTATCACCACCGCCGTGGAGCACCACGCAATACTCCGGTGTATGAACGAACTGGAGCATCAAGGCTACGAGGTCACCTACCTGCAGCCCGACGAACTGGGCAGTATCTCTTTGGATTCATTGAAGGCTGCGCTGCGGAAAGATACCTGCCTTGTTTCCATTATGATGGTGAACAACGAAACAGGCGCGGTAATGCCCATTTCTCAAATGGCAAAGCTCACCCACAAACTCTCCCCCGACGCCATCTTCCACACCGACGCGGTACAGGGTTTTTTGAAAGTCCCCTTCTCCGCCAAAAATTTGGGGGCAGATTTGATTTCCGTGTCTTCCCATAAGGTCCACGGGCCAAAGGGTGTGGGCGCACTATACATCAGCCCGCGGCTGAAATCCTTCCCGCCGATGCTTTTCGGCGGCGGACAGGAGAGTAATTTCCGTAGCGGCACAGAGGCAACACCGGCAATCTTCGGTTTTGCCGCCGCCAGTGAGGCCTGCAAGGCCACATTCCAATCCGACATTGCCAGAGAAACAGAACTGCTGAATGGCTTGATAGAAAAGTTATGTAAACTAGACGGGTTAAAAATCAACGGCGCGCACCAAGCGCCTCACATACTCTCTTTGTCGATTCCCGGTCTGCCTACCCAGAACTCTATCAACCTGTTGCAGGACGCAGGCATCTGTGTGTCTGCCGGCTCTGCCTGCGCTAAGGGACATCGCAGCCACGTAATGACCGCTATGGGGCTGAAGCCTGAAGTCATTGACGGCTCGTTCCGGATATCCATTTGCCGAGATACCACTCAAGAAGAACTGGACAAGCTGGCAGAAGTCATAGAAAAAGAATTGCTCCCCCGGGCAAGAGTATAAAAACGCACCGCATCAGTGCTTCTGATGCGGTGCGTTTTTCAATCTCTGCGGAACAAATCTCTTGTATAGACTTTTTTCTCTACATCGTCCAAACAGCTATCGTAGCGGTTTGCAATAATCGCGTCGGACATACGCTTAAATTCTGCCAAATCGTTGACCACCTTGCTGCCAAAGAATGTGCTTCCGTTTTCCAATGTGGGCTCATACACAATTACCGTAGCGCCCTTTGCTTTTATCCGCTTCATTACCCCTTGGATACTGCTTTGGCGGAAATTATCGGAATTGGTTTTCATCGTCAGCCGGTATACGCCGATCACACAGGGCTTTTCACTTTGCACATCGTACTCGCCCCGTTTGGTGTAGTCGTAGTAGCCCGCCATTTGCAGCACCTGATTGGCGATAAAATCCTTTCTGGTGCGATTGCTTTCTACAATGGCGCTCATCATATTCTGGGGAATATCCGCATAGTTGGCCAAGAGCTGCTTGGTATCCTTGGGCAGGCAATATCCGCCATAGCCAAAGGAGGGATTGTTGTAGTGGTTGCCAATACGGGGATCTAAACACACGCCGTCAATGATCTGCTGGGTATCCAGCCCCTTTACTTCTGCATAGGTATCCAACTCGTTAAAATAAGAAACCCGCAACGCCAGATATGTATTGGCAAACAACTTCACAGCCTCCGCCTCTGAAAAGCCCATAAGAAGTGTGTCCACATCCGGCTTTAATGCTCCCTCCTGCAGCAGCTTTGCAAAGGTTTCTGCAGCCGCCACCAAACGGGCATTTTCCAAATCCGTTCCCACAATAATCCGGCTGGGATAGAGGTTATCGTACAGCGCCTTGGACTCCCGCAGGAACTCCGGGCTGAACAGGATATTTTCAGTGCGGAATTTTTCCCGGGCAGACACGGTATATCCTACAGGAATGGTGGATTTAATCACCATAATCGCCTTGGGATTTACTGCTAGCACCGCTTCAATCACCGATTCCACCGCAGACACATCAAAGAAATTCTTCGCTGTATCATAATTGGTAGGCGCGGCGATAACCACAAATTCTGCGTCCCGGTAAGCAGATGCGCCGTCCAGAGTTGCAGTTAAGTCCAGCGTCTTCTCTGTAAGGTATTTCTCAATGTATTCATCCTGAATGGGCGATTTCCGTTTGTTAATCAGCTCCACCTTTTCAGGCACAATATCTACTGCTGTTACGCTGTGGTGCTGCGCCAGCAATACGGCAACGGACAGCCCCACATAGCCTGTTCCGGCAACTGCAATCTTCATAATTGCACGCTCCTTAATTATACGTTGTAAAAGGTCTTATACCACTGGGCAAACCTGCGCAGGCCCACCCGCAGAGGTGTATTGGGTCGGAAGCCCACCGCCTTTTCCAGCGCCTCGGTATCCGCATAGGTCATAGGTACATCACCTGGCTGCATAGGCACCAGTTCCTTATGGGCTTCAAAATCATAATCTTCAGGCAACACCCCTGCGCTGACCAGCTCCTCTGAGAGTATCTGCACAAAGTCCATCAAATTTTCCGGATTGGAGTTGCCAATGTTATAAAGGGCATAGGGCGGTAGGGGTAAGCCGTCTTCCCCGTCTTTCTTTTCGGGAATGTGCATCATTACCCGCTTTACGCCCTCCACAATGTCGTCTACATAGGTAAAGTCGCGCTGGCAATTTCCATAGTTGAAAATCTGAATGGTTTCTCCTTTGATCAGCTTGTTTGTAAAGCTGAAATATGCCATATCCGGACGTCCGGCAGGACCGTAAACTGTGAAGAAACGCAAGCCTGTGGTGGGAATGTTGTAAAGCTTGGCATAGGCGTGGGCCATCAGCTCGTCACTTTTTTTCGTAGCCGCATACAGAGAAAGCGGGTTGTCCACCTTATCCTCCGTGCTGTACGGCACTTTTTGGTTGGAGCCATACACCGAGGAAGAGGATGCGTACACCAAATGCTCCACCGGGTGATAGCGGCAAGCCTCCAGTATATTGAAAAATCCAATCAGATTGGATTTTATATACGCATCCGGGTGGTTGATGGAATACCGCACACCGGCCTGGGCTGCCAAATTCACCACAATATCAAAGTGGTATTTGGCAAACGTATCGTCTATCAGGGCTTTGTCTGCAAGGTCGCCCTTAATAAACTCCCATCGGTTTTGAGGGCATTTTCCCGCCACCTTTTGGATTTCCTGCAGGCGGTATTCTTTTAATGAAACGTCATAATAATCATTCAGATTATCAAGGCCGACAATATGTACGGCTTCAGATGTGCGAAGCAGTTCCGTAACCAAATTGGCGCCGATAAACCCCGCCGCTCCGGTCACCAGAACAGTTTTATTTTTCAAATCCACCTTGGGTATCAACATTTTATTTCTCCTGTTGTTTTTTTATAGCCTCTGCCTGTTGCAAAAGGCGCGAAACGATTAATTAACTCTGCACAAATTGCACAACCTATTGCCGTAATCAAGAATATTATACTCCACTCCAACGCCTTCGCTTCAATATGAATGTTCGCCATGTCGAATAACGTTTTTGCAACAAAAGAACACATCGACTGCATAGCATAATAAACCAACGAGTTTCTTCCGATATATGCAAGCACACCAATTGTTTTACATCTCTTGGCAATCTGAATCAGTGCAAAATTACCTGTAATAATCATAGAAAACACAACAGGTATGCTGTAATACATATTTCGATTTAAGTCAAAGTACTCACCTGGGAATACAACTATCGTAAAGATTACAAAACAAATATAAATACCAGCCGATGCAAATATCGTAATCCACGGTTTTTTCATCAGCCTACTATTTGTAAATAAGTTTTTATTTTTCAGGTAATAACCCATCAGTAGGTAAATTTGCACCGCACAAGCAGTGTTCAATCTGCATACGTCCAAAACACCAAAGTTTGCACAAACAAGCCCCACCGCAGTGACAGTTATACACAACAAAAAGTGTGCCTGTCTTTCCCGTTTTTCTCCGCAAAGAGAAGACACGCGGTGTATGCCATAAAAAATTAACATTGCAAAAATACTGCAATATATATACCAAAGCACTTTGCCACTAAAAAAAGAAACAGCATATGTCCATGCACTATCTAAAGACCTATCAATAATCAACTTTTTTATAACTTTCAGCGGTGCTAGGGATAAACAAAACAGTGGAACAATTAACCGTTTCCATATGCACACACGCACAAAATCCTTAATGGTGCGATCTCTGTTAAATGTATACCCAGTTATAACAAAAAACAGAGGCAACATAATTGGCCCAGATATAACATAAAACCACGTCTGATCTTTATTCAGATGCGTAATTATTACGAAAATAGAAGCCAAACCTTTTAGCACATCTAACCATTGTTCTCTCTTCTCAGGATACGCTTTATTTTCAAGCATCATATCTTCCACCAACCCTCCGTTCTATTAATCATTTTAAAAATACGCCGGTTTGTCTAGGCATACCAGGCCCTGAGTCATTCAATAACGCAAGAGCGCTTCTTGTAGCGTTTTTATGTATTCTGCCGCTCCTTGTTTATTCAAGTGGCAATGGTCATCAAAATACCACTCTTTATTGAATCTTGAAAAATGATCGATAACGCTAATTTCTCCCAACCCCAAAGAATCGTGAAACAAGGCCTTCATCATATTTATTTCTTTGCGATGAAACAGGCGAAACACAGGATTAAATGGCATTATCAATACTGTGATTTTTGCGTTGGGGCATACCATTGCCAACAATTTCAGCAACTCTTGCCACATTTTTTTATTTTCCTGTACTGTATCTTTATAAATAACGCGCCACACTTTATCCTTATTGGTTGCAATGCGATACATATTCAAGACTTTTTTTGCCAACTGTCGCAGCAGGTTTCTTTTACAACAACTCTTTTCCGTGTGCTCTTCCTGCTTAAACATTTTTATGAATCGTTGAAATTCAGCTATTATTCGCTTTTGCTCAGTTGTTTCACCAAAGTTGTGATAATCGCCCAAAATCTCAAAGTAGTTGAGTTTTGTATGCACAAATGTTCCATGCCGGGACAGATCGTGATTGAAAATATAATACGGCAATTCGATTATTATATTCTTCATGCTTGCCAGCTTATCCGGATACATTTCAGCAAGCTTTTTGGTGTAATTTAAATGGCAAAAGATATCCATACTAGGCGCAGCCATATTGCAATACACCTGATCTGACAATTTTTCGGTATCAATCGCACACTGGGAATGTGACATTCCTAAAATAAGGCCCGTATATGGCACCTCTGGATCCATTTTTTCAATTGGATTTTCAAAAGAAGTCTTTTCAAAACGGGAGAAATTTATAATTCTATCTACGGCAATACCTTCAGACAAAAGCACACTTTCTTGCGCATTATCTGCCGCGATGAACATCGCATCACCCGTCATAAGATTCCGTGGGTAACCCTCTTTGCTTAAGTCCAGAATGATCAACTCAGATATTTGCGCACTTAATCTCGACTGAATTTTCTGTGCCTGCTCTTTATTGCCGCATACAATTACTTTCTCCATCCAACTGCAACCTTCTTTATTTTTATATACACACCCGCTGTCATTTCATTTTCTCTTATCCAGCTTCTGATCGGTTTTATTGTCAAAGCAACGACGAAATACCCAGCACAAGAAAGCGCTATGGTTATTACCTTCCACACAATACCATTATTTATTCCTTGTAAAGCATAAGAGAATATTGCCATAGCAAGAGTCGGTACACCAATTAGCAAAATATTCTTTACCATTTGCTTTACGTTTGCACGGAATACCACTTTAAGAATAACAAAATGGATCAACATAAACACCAAAACCATACAACAGGTTGTCATCCAAAGGCAATCAAAACTTACCTTCGATGAAAAATAAGTGGCTGGTGTTAATATGCTTAGGTAAATCAACTGCGCAATCATAGAAATTCGTGGTTTTCCTTTCGCTCGATAGTACTCGCTAAAAAACAAGTTTGTTATGATTGTTATGGCGCGAACAAAAGAGTATGTTCCCACAAAATCAGTGCAACTTGTCCATTGTTTGCCCAACAATATGCTCGTTAGCAAATCCCGGTATAAAAACATTCCTGCGCCCAAAGGAACCACAACCAAGCCCACAATCTTCTGATAGTCTATAAATATTTGCTCAAACGCTTTTTTATCATCCTGTGCCCTCGACAAGGCCGTAAACAAAACCGATGTTGTGGCTGCTGAAACAATTCCTACGATACCCGTCACAGTGTTGACCGATGTTTTAAACAAACCAACAGCATCAATACCCAATGTTTTTGTCACCACAAATGTTGCCATATTCGCAGTAAGCCATATGGTAATGGACTCTGCCAGAGTCCACACGCAGAAAGATAACATACTGCGTAATCTTGTGACTGAATACTTAAGCTTGGGTTGCCAGCCACCCTTTAGTAGAATTAGGGACTGCACAATATTTCTGACAATCGTTCCGATGATCAGTGCCCAATGATTCCTGAAAATGAACGCCAGTGGCACTGTAATCACCAACGGAATCAGTGACGTAATCAACCGAACCCAAAACAACTTTCGGAAATCAAATTTTCTTTTACAAATTGCGATCTGAATGCTCGAAACTGCAAAAATCGGCAAAGACACGCTGGCAACTACAATTTCTCTTCCCAAATTATCAGAGTTGTTCACCAGTACACTTAGAGGTGTTCTGAATACACATATAATCAACCAAATTAGGAAAGAGAGCAGAAAATTACTCCAAAATGCAACATTTGCGCTCTGTTCAAACTCATCATCAGACGAAAAATCATGCTGAATCAAATATTTTTGGAATCCGGCATCCTGAAAAATCTCGGCAAATGTAATAATGATACTAACCGTGGCAACAACACCAAAAGCAGACGGTGTCAACAACCTTGCTAGAATCATGTTTACTATAGGGGAAACCAGTTTACTTGCCACCTCAGCCATAGATGACCACTTGGTCGCATTTGCCATTTTCTTCTCTAAAGAACCCATACAATCACACCATATATTGCTTGTATTTTTCCAGATCGATCCACGAACCGATCTTTTCATTCATTTCCGCAGAATGCACCTTCACAAATCCGCCTGCACTGTAAAATGTCAGCTCACCAAACACAATTCTTCCAGAAATGTTGTACAGGTCCACTCTAACATGGGGAAACGGTGCCGCTAATTTCTCAGCAATTTCCACCATTTTATCAAAATTCTCCGGCTTTTTGATATTCTCAGCTTCAACTGCCGTCTTTTTCTTAAATAGCGAATCAATGGATTTCCACTGCATATCGAACTTATGATTTCTTACATTGTGCTCGTACTCGCCGTAAGATACCATTACGTATTTTGCCTTGCCTCCAAAGCAATATATTTTATAGTCCGTCAGAGGCGCTCCATCCTGTTGCTCCAGGAACTCTCCGCAGATCACACGGGGTTTAATATGCTTATAGCAATTCTCCCGAAGCACCATATAATGCTTTCTTTTAAACAAAATCTTATATAGTGCCTTGATATGCTCCAAATCGTATGGCTTGTTTTTGTCTATTACGAAGTTATACCCCTGTGTGTGTGAGCATTGAATGAAAAATTTATCCGGCATAGATTCAAAGTCTATATCATTTGGGTCATCGTAAACCTTGTATATCTGCTTTAGGATCTCAGGATATCCACACTGCGCTACATACTGACACACCTCATATTTATCTGCGCATACATTATGTAGCAGATTATTGTAGTGTAATTTCAGGTATCCCAGTTTTTCTGCAAATGTTCTCGGGTTTTCCATATTGGGTGTCTGCTTAAATATTTTTTTGTATCGCAATTTGTGGAACAGTTTATCTGAAATCAAAATATACTTGATATGTTCAAGTAATATCTTCATTCTTAATTTTATTCGCTGTGCTTTTTTTCTCATATTGATTCCTCTAATAATCGATAGATTGTACTAACAATACTTTTTCTTGAAATCAGGTTGCCCGCCTTGCTTCTTGTGAACGCATCCGCGTCCTCCATACAAAAGCTATTCTTGTATTCTTCAAACAAGCATATGTCATTTTCATCATTTCCAAACACAGCAATTTCATCGTTGTTAAAATGATATTTGGTCGCAATCTCTTTTACCGCCCTGGCTTTATTGACATTTTTGTGTTTCAGCTCATATCTTTGTTTGTCGTTTGTAAAAATCACGTCATAATCTAAGTTCAGCTTAGAGACATCCAGTTCCTCATCCTCGGCATACAATGCGATCTTATCAATATCGGAAATGAGATGTTTCTTATTAGGTAGAAGTATTTTTGTTTTAGAATGAGATAGTACTCTTTTCAGAGAGTGTTTGATATATTCTTTGGAGAATTGGGATCTATGCAATCTATAGTCCGTTTTTTTGCTGTATAAATCCATCGGCCGTTTGCCGGTATACGCCTTGCAAATGCGCCATACATCCTCTGTGTAGTTGAGGAACTCAAACTCCCAGTGCGTATCGTCCTTAAAATCATCTAAATATTGGCCGTCAGAATACGCAACTACACCTTGATATTTCTTTAATTCTAACTTTTCAACAAATTCTGCCGCATCTCGCATATTTCTTCCGGTTGCAAGCATTAATACAACACCGCTTTTTTGGATTTCCAGTAAGCTCTCCCGGTCATTCTCCTGTAAACAGCCATTGTGAAGTAGTGTCCCGTCTAAGTCAAGCACGCATAGTTTTAACATCATTCTCTCCTGTTTTTAGTGCTCTTGCCCTGATTATTTCAACATATAATACAACCATAAAGACTAAGTTGTAATAGATAATACCAAAAAAACCAGTAGCCGCAAATACCATTAAAATAGTAAATGACCTGCCCATATCTGTTTTTCTGTGTTGCCATGCAGATATAATTGCTCGTGCATATGGATAAAAAAACAAAACAAAACCCACTAAACCTGTGCAGGACAGTAGCTCCATATAGGTTGAATGGGTAAAATCAAACTTTGATAAATGCTCAAATCTTCTATAGCCAATGCCAAACAAAGGATGCTGCTTAAAATATTCCCACGCCTCCGCATAGAGATTTGTTCTGCCGGAAAATGCATCTAGGCGAAATTCATTAAATATTCTGTGGACGCCCGTTGTGCCACTTTCCATATTGTTTACGTAATCCCATAAAAAGCCTCCGGCAACAGCTATTGCGAAAACGATAAGAAGGCGCTTAACTCTTTTACTTTTTGTTTTTTCTTTATATGCCAAAAACTGAAAAAACAATGTAAATGCAACCGCTAATGCATAACAAAGCAAACCGCTCCGCGAACCGGTTTGCACAACAACAAACAGGCATATCCCAGCCCCCAAAATTCGCCAAATCCAGCTAAGATAGGTCGCTTTTTTTTGAGGATTAATAATATAATACACCCCGATTGTCATAACTGAGCCCAGTGTATTCGGATTGTTATTGGCACCCAATGTAATTCCGTAATATGCGCCGTTTTTATAAGAATAGCCATCAAGCAGAACAGACACGATACTTAATAGAACTACCGTTAAAATTGCTTTTCTGATTAAGCAGTCATCCTGTTTGCAGGCAATTCCCGTACATACACACACTACAAAAAAAGAAAAGTATGTAAACAACGCATCCAAAATTGAGGAAGCATAGGATTTTGTTACAGCAACGAACACCGCGACCAAACCAAAGAAAAACCATCCAGTAGCAGGAGTGATTAATTTTATTTTCCCAGTAAAAAGAGGAATTTCCTTTAAGAATGTAAAACCAACCAACAGCACCACCAATGCCTGCAACAAATACGGAATTGCGCCAAATTTTTCAATATACCAGCCTTCATATACAATTAGAGCAAACACCAATGTATTTATTATCTTGTTAATAAGCGGAGTTCCCCTGCCATTCGTATACATATTATCGCTTTGTATTATTGCTTCCATATTTGTTCAATCCATTCATAAATTCAAGAATGTTTTTTGCACGTGTTTGAATTGTCAGATTTTTAGCTGATGCCAATGCTGCTTCTGCCATATTTCCTCTTAATACGGGATTATTCCGAAGCGTTTTTATTGCCTCAGCGATAGCATCAATGTCATTGGGATCCACTCTAATAGAATTTTCTTCGGTTAGAATGTCGTCATTAAAAGGCAAATTAGATGAAATGATTGGCAGACCACAGGCCATTGCTTCAACAATCGCATTGCAACAACCCTCTGCCAGTGTCGGCAGGACAAACACATCTGCAGCATTTAGATATTCGGGCACTCGATCGTGAGGCAGTCTGCCTTTATAGATAATGTTATCACAGGTAGGTTCTTCTGGACCTGCGCCTATAAATATACTCTTTACATTATCAATTTTACCCAAAGCAGCAGAAAGTCTTTTGCTTCCCTTCCGATTTATAAAGCTCCCCACAAATGCCACTACAAAGTCTTCTTTCTCAATCCCGAGTTTCTTTCTTGCCGCATTCTTATCCATTACGCAAAAAATGTCAGCATCAATTGCATTAGGGAATACACCTATTTTTTGGGGTGCTATTGCTCTGTGTTCCAACAACTCATCCCGGTTCTTGCTGGAAACTGCAATTACACCAGAAATGTTTCTAAGTTTGTTGCGAATCTCTTCATCTGAGAAGGAATTGCTAACCGTCTTAAAGGAACTCTCTCCGTATGCGAAAAACGAAGGTTTATTATATTTCTTTCCTATTTCCGCAGCAGCAAATCCCGAAGGTAAAATAAAATGACCGTATACTGCATCAAAGTCCAGTTTATACTTTTTGATAACCTTATCAACACATCTGGTAAAAAGATTCAGTCCGATCTGCGCCATATTAATCCCTGCAATTTTTTTATTGCTTCCCCAGAAATATGTTGGATTATATATCTTGATGATTTTACCGCTTGCAGTAACACGTTCTCGATAGAAAGGCGTTTTGTAGTTCTTTTTATTTATCGTGTCTACAATCGGTCTGTAGGGTACAATCACTGTACACTCTACACCTTGTTCTGCCATTTCGCAAACCAATTTGTCTAAAAAGGTATTCGCGGGGTACTCTTCCGTGGGATACCTATTTGTAATAAAACAAACTCTCATTCCTATATACCCCTTCATAAACTCAAAGCTGTGTGTTTTTTCGGCTTATCCGGCTCTGTCCTGTTTTGCAAACTTACTTTTCTCAACATAAAACTTCATATATGATGCCAACAAATACAAAATCCCGGTTGATTTCGACAGTTTTACAATCGTATTTTCATCAACCTCAAAAGGAATATCCAACAGTGACGGAACGGTATTCCTTATCAATTCCAAATGAATCTGCGATTTCTTTCTCTTTTTTCTTTCCACTGCGGTCCAGGTATAAATAACACTTCTGGAATTAAAAATATTCAGAGTTATTTGTCCAATAGTATCATATACAGTACTGCTCTGGGAGGCCCATCTTCCCATACGGTTCTCTATTGAGAACAGATCAAAGGAATTGACTTTTTCGCCGCTGGATTTTATTTCATTCAGCCATTTTTTTAGCTGCTGCTTGGCACCTTTGCTGTAATTGTGCAATTTACAGCGAAAATAGGAGGGCGTAGCAAAAACGGCGGGAATATCCCTATGCAAGGAACATTTGCCCACTTGTCCTATAATATCGCCGTTTATAATGGCGCCGTCGCCAAAAAAAGTCTGAATGGTTTGCGCGATTTGCAAAGTACGCAGCGAATAGCTGCCATTTCCAAGCAGGGTGTCTATCTCGTTTTTTAATACATCTGAAACTGTGACATCCGCAACCATTCTATGGGCAATATTCACCTTTTTACAAAGGGTAACCGGGACGGTTATATCCTGGGCATTTTCACTATGTTCAGGATGCTTGATAGTATAACAGCTAAAGTTTTCTTTGCTTTTCAGCAAAAAGGACAAGACAACTCTGCTATCACGTCCCGATGTGATGGGACAATAAATTTTATACCTGGATTGATAAAAGCAAAGGAGCTTTTCAATCATCGGCAAAACAATTTCTGTTGCTTCCTCAACGGAGATCTCTTTTTGTTCGTTTGCTGTATTTATAAAACGTACCGCTGATTGTCTGTTAACATCCAAATAGTGGTTAGGTATGAGCTGTTTAATCTGTTTGTATGGCGTTATATCATAGGGCATTGCCTGAGAGATATCGCCACTGTTTCTTATTGCCAAGCACTCGCTGTCTGCGCAATATTTTTTGGCTTCTACAATGTATTGGCAATTACTTGAACAGACAAAAGTGTCTTCTGTATTATAGTAAACAGGAATACTGCAGGTCGCATCGCCCTGAATGTAATACTGTTCGTTGCACTTGAATAGTATCATATATTTTCCGCCAAGATTCTTTTCAAAGGCAACAACATCATCAATACTTCTACAGCTTTCTGTAATCTTATCCGCAAGATTGTCCCCACTTCCGGAAACAACATCTACTGCCAAACCATAAATTGCACAGGCAATTTCGCCGCTGCAAGCATATGAGAAAGGGGTATTGCCATCCATATGAATTGTGTATTTCCCAAATTCCTTTTCGACAGGAAACTCCGGAACCGTTATTTTATCTTCACTTATCAAATAAGAAAATATACGCTTTCCAATCATCGTTTAATCCCAACGCTTTCTGTAAACAGCCTTATATATTGCATCATACCTTGCGGTTATATCTTTCCAGTTAAATCTTCGCGCAGAAGATATTGTATTTTGCGTTATACTATGGAAATTTTGAATTGCTTTTTCAATTCCAACAGCTACATCACACGCATCATATGCAGACACGTGATAACCAACCAGCCCTTCCGGAAATTGCTTATCAAAGCCTTGCCCTTCTGTATAAATAACAGGTAGCCCTTGACTCATTGCCTCAGCATATACCAGTCCAAAGGATTCCGTAAAAGACGGCATTACAAAAATGTTGTGTTTTCGGTATAATTCCAATAACGCTTCCTTAGGCTGCGCAGGAACATATTCCGTATATGGATCGTTATTTATTGTTGCAAACACGTTCTCCTGTGCGACTTTTCCAACAGCCGTAAGGGATACATCATAACCTTTCCCCCTTAGAATCGCCATTGCTTTCTGCGTCGTTGGAATATTCTTATTTTGATCGATTCTTCCGGCATAAATGAGTTTTACTGTGCCGTTTATCTCATTATTGCATTCAGGTTGATTTACAAACCAAAAATCATCAATTCCGTTGGGAATAATATGCGATTTGTTTCTTATTGCTTCTTGATATTTTTTGGGAATGTACTTTTCAAAAACCTGTTTTCTATATGCCTCGGACAAGAAGAACACCGCTTCTGCTTCCAACATCGTCTTTATTCCGCGCTTTCGTAAATGTGGCATCAAGCGAAAAAAGTCGTTTACATCTGTGTTTCGCACCGCCACCACATAAGGAACGCCGTATTTCTTTGATAATTTTCTTGCGCAATTTCCGTCCGTAAACAATGTATACGCGTGTATCAAATTATAATCTTTTGTATGATAATTCGTTTCTACCGCTTTCAGGATTTTGTGTTGTTTGTAGTCAAAGAACACTCTGTCCCACTTCTTAAAACATTCACACACCAGGACATTATCATTGGGCTTAATAACAGACAATTCCTTATCATAGGTAGGGACGAAAACACTGTTTTCGTATCCTAACTCATCTAAATTTTCCACCATTAGCTGATGCAATGTTGTCCCGATATAATTACAATTAATGTGTAATACACGCATATTTAAAACCTCGTCACAGTCTCCAATAACGCACATCCTCGGTTGTGCCGGAATAGATGGCCTATTCATATATAACGATAGAGCCCTTTGTCAGGTTTCTGCCCAAAATCCGGCTTGCGCCCTCCACAGGGGACAGGTCCGGCGTATGGTCTTGATTCACAGGGGTGGGAACCGCCACGATGTGGAATTTTGCCTTCCGCAAATCCGCTTCGACGGCAGTAAATTGTACTGTTGTATTCCAGATTGCCTCATCTCCAACCTAGTGGGTAGGGTCTATGCCGGATTGATACAGTTCAATTTTTGCCTTATTCAGATCAAAGCCAATCATATTCACCTTTTTTGCAAAGGCAACCACAATAGGCATACCCATATAGCCCAATCCGACAAAGGCAATGCTTTCCTCTTTTTTACAATTTCATCGTACAGTGACAGATTCGCTCTCTACATTTTCTTTATAGTATACTTTTTTGAGCAAACCGAATATCAGATTCACAAGTGTTAAAAGCACAGCAGCAACTACATTTTTCTTTTCCGCTTCTCTCCACAAAATGTAGTGGTGTTTAATGAGTTTCAGCTTGCTGCCGCTGGAAATAGAATTCTCGTGCTTAATATAATAGGAAAGACACTGTGGGAAACGATAGCAAGGTGTCTTTTCCGCAATTCGAAGCCACATAGCATAATCATTGTTTTTCCGGATCGGCGCAATTTGAATCAGTCCCACAAATTCTCTGTCATACATAACAGTAATGGTGGAGAAATAGCAGTAATTCCGCAGTTTTCTCTTTGTAATGATTCTTGGACTGGTATAAATATACGGCAGCCATTGTCCGTTTTGACAAATGCGATAATCCGTACAAGTAAACTTGTAATCGTTTTCCAGCATAAAGGCAATTTGTGTTTCCAGTTTTTCCGGCAACCACACATCGTCGCTATCCAAGAATGCAACCCATTTGCCTTTTGCTTCCCGTAGGGCATAGTTGCGGGAGACCGCTGCACCACTGTTTTTTTCGTTTTTTAAGTAACGAATCCTTTCATCAGAAATGTAATTAGCTACCACACTATCGGTATTGTCGGTAGAACAATCGTCTACAATGATAAGCTCCCAATAGGGATAAGTCTGGCCTATTACACTTTCTATGGATTCACCTATGTATTTTGCCGTATTGTACGACGGCATAATCACCGATACAAGACCATTATCTTTCAACTCAGACTTGCCCCCTTTTTAAGATTCATTGTCTTCAAGTTTTCGTTGTTTCTCCAGTTTGCGCCATCACGCTTACGACAGCCTCAAAAGTTCCTTTGCTTCGGCTTGCTTTTTTTCGTACTGCGCACTGTCAATTTCACCGTTCTGTAAAAGCCAATCCCCGAAATCCACATCGGACACTGTACCCTCCCGAACAATATCGCTTCGTTTCAATACTTTGCCAACTGTTTGGAAGATGATTTTCAAGTCCCCGAGGAATGTGATTCCCGCATCGATATACTCCAAATCATAATCCAGCTTCTGTTCCCATGTGATGTTATTGCGTCCGTTTACCTGCGCCAAGCCTGTCAATCCGGGACGAACAGTATGTCTTCTGCGCTGCTGCTCTGACATAAATGTCATATCCCGCACCAGTTGAGGGCGAGGACCTACCAACGCCATATCTCCTACAAGGATATTGATAAGAGAGGGCAATTCATCAGCAGATGTTGCGCGCAAAAATGCGCCATACTTTCCCAGCCGCTGGGCATCGGGAAGCAGTTCGCCATCTTCTCCCCGACGATTGCTCATAGAACGCAATTTTAGCAAGTAAAAAATTTTTTCTTGTCCGTTTTTTCCTTTTTTGCCGGGGCGGGGCTGCACAAAAATGGGGTTCCCCCTCATAACAATTGCGCCCACAATCAGCAGGACCAGCAGTATAGGTGACAGTGCCAACAGGGCTATTGCGGACAGGCAAAAATCCAGAACACGTTTAAAATATTTTCCGTACATAAAAACCTCACGCAAAACAGGATTTTACGATTTCAATAATGACACCCTGTTCTTCTGCGGTCATTTTGTTGTCACTGGGCAGGCACAAGCCTCTGGCAAAAATATCTGCGCCCACATCCTGTTCTCCAGCCTTCACAAAGGCATTATCCTTATAAATCGGCTGCATATGCATTGGCTTCCAAATAGGTCTTCCCTCTGCATTATACTCTGCCAGTTTTTCCAGAATTTCAGTGGGGCAGGTTTTTGCAGGTTGTTTTATATAAGATGTTTCGCAGTCACTGCGCGCCTGCCGGCACATAGCATTTTCGTCAATCAGCAAGCAGGATAGCCAGAAATTCGGTTCACTGTTGGCTGCATCGTAGGGATTCATCTTCACAGGCAAATCCTTAAAGCCTTCCTGATACCGCTGATAGATTGCCTTTTTCTGGGCAATATGGGTCTGCAAATAGGGTAGCTGTCCTCTGGCAATACCTCCGATGACATTGCTCATCCGGTAGTTATATCCCAGCTCTGTATGCTGATACCAAGGAGCAGCTTCTCTGCTTTGTGTTGACCATTTCCGAACGCTGTCCGCTGCCTCCTTGCTGTTCGTCAGCAGCATACCGCCGGAAGATCCGGTAATAATCTTATTGCCGTTAAAGGAAATACAGTTATACGCACCAAAAGAGCCGGTCTGCACACCTTTATAGGTTGCACCCAGGGATTCGGCGGCATCCTCAATGATAACTGCCCCGTGTCTATCGGCAATGGCCTTGATTTCATCCATTTTGCAGGGTGTACCGTAAAGATGAACGACCACAATGACCTTTACATCAGGATAGCATTCAAAGGCTTTCTCCAGGGCTTTGGGGTCCATATTCCACGTATCATACTCTACATCAACAAACACGGGAATCCCGCCCTCATAGACCACAGGGTTCACCGTTGCCGCAAAGGTCATATCTGAGCAGAACACCTTATCCCCCGGCTTTACACCTGCCAGCTTTACCGCCAAGTGCAATGCCGCTGTGCCTGCAGAAAGGGCTACTGCATAACGAACACCCACTTTTTCCGCAACAGATTGTTCCAACTTATTCAGATTTTCCCCCACTGTTGACATCCAGTTGGTCTCGTAGGCTTCCTTGACATACATCATTTCTTCTCCGTGCATTGTGGGAGAAGAAAGCCAAACCTTCTTATTAAAGGGCTTTATGTCCATACGTGTCGCTCCTTGCTTTTATTTTCGTCTTTTCTCATAATTGCCATTGTTATGGCGCCACTTTTTCCGCTACCGGATGGTATGTAGGTACAACAATTTCCACGATCCGACGAATATCTGCTTCATTTCCGTTATAGGATGCCTCCATCAGCAGTTGCAGTTGCTGTAAGAACAGATTCTCGTCAAAGGGAATGGGAGAGCCAATGTGTATCATTTTGTTGGGTGTGGTCCGCAAACCTTCCTCAGACATCAGCTTTTCTTCAAAGAGCTTCTCTCCCGGACGCAGGCCTACATAGGAGATTTTAATATCCTCATCGGGCTTCAGTCCGGAAAGGCGAATCAGATTTCTCGCCAAAGTATCAATCTTAACGGGAGAGCCCATATCCAAAACGAAAATTTCACCGCCGTTGGCATAGGTGCCTGCTTGCAGCACCAACGTAGCTGCCTCGGGAATGGTCATAAAATAGCGAATAATGTCCGGGTGTGTAACCGTTACCGGACCGCCCTTGGCAATCTGCTCTTTAAACCTGGGAATGACAGAGCCGTTGCTTCCCAGTACATTGCCGAAACGTACTGCCACAAAATCGGTCTTGGGAGAAAAATCTGCGTCAGGCGCAGAATACACATTGCCGTCATCATCGTCACAATGGCGGTGTATCGGCATCAGTTCGTGCGCCTTCCCCTCCCGAATCTTCTTGTCGAAGGTTTGGATAATCATCTCACAGACGCGCTTGGAGGCCCCCATAATATTTGTGGGATTCACCGCCTTATCTGTGGATATCAGCACGAACCGCTTGCATCCGTTCATCATAGCCGCATAGGCAGTTTTGTAGGTGCCAATGGCATTGTTTTTGATGGATTCGCAAGGACTGTCTTCCATCAGCGGCACGTGCTTGTGGGCCGCCGCGTGGTATACGATATCCGGTTTGTATTTCTCAAACACCTGATTCAGCCGACGGCTGTCTCTCACCGAGCCTATCAAAACCTCCAAATTCAGTTCCGGATATTTATCCCGCAGTTCCATTTGAATGGCATAGGCGTTGTTTTCGTAAATATCAAATACAATCAGTTGTTTCGGCTGATGCTTGGCAATCTGCCTGCACAACTCGCTACCGATAGAGCCACCGCCACCGGTGACCAAAATGGTTTTACCGGAGAGAAATGCAAAGATTTCGTCCATCTGCACCTTTACAGGCTCTCTGCCCAAAAGGTCCTCAATGTTGACCTCCTGCATAGCGCTGGCCTTAATCTCCTCCGTAACAAACTGGTACATACCGGGCAGGACTTTCAGTTCACAATCTGTTTCCTTGCAGATGTTCAGAATATCCCGACGTTCTGCGGCGCTTGCGCTGGGAATCGCCACATAAATCTTTTCAATTCTGAACTTTTCCACATTCAGCAGAATGTCTTCTCTGCCGCCTACGATAGGCACACCGTCTATGTATCTGCCCCATTTGTTGTTGTTGTCATCGATAATGCAGCAGACCCAATCGTTCACCTGTTCCGCCTTGTGAATATCCCGGAGAATCATTTGTCCTGCAGAGCCGGCGCCAATGAGCATTACCCGGTTGGCTGTCGCTCTGCGAACAAGCTTTTTCCGCTTGCTTCGCTCCAGTATTACAAAACGGTAGGCAAACCGAATGCCCAGCACGCAAGTAAACTGGATTCCGCAACCCACAAAGTAGTAGGATGCAGGCATTCGGGCAAACAGCGCCGTGATACCAATAATATGTAACAGGCAAGTAATTGCCGTGGCTATACAAACCCGCTTGAGCTCATTAAAGCTGGCAAACCGCCACATACTTTGGTACAGTCGCAAGCAATAGAACACCACAAAGCAAATCACGCTGTAGATAGGCGCAAACTTCATCCAGCTTATTAAGTAGACCTTGGGTATCTGCGAGAAAGCGCAGTCGAACCGCAACCACAAAGCAAAGAAATACGCGCCGTTTACAACAACGAAATCGTATATTACCACAAGGAATGCAATGATTTGCCAATGCTTAATCCAAGATCGGAACGCCTTGATCTTCCCCTGCTGTGACGTGGGGGGGTCTGTAACACTTATCTTCCGTACATCCATAACTTTTCTCCGTATCGGATTTATTTGCTTTTTCTGTCATCGGTAGCCAAAAACACCCTGTTTCACAGGATGCACCGAAAAAGGCGGCATTGGCGCATTGTTCCAGACCGCCCCGGCAAAGGACTCTGTCCATTCCAGCAATTCTTCGTATCTTCCCTCTGCCAATTCTCCCGGGCTGATATCTGCTGCGTTTTTGCTGTGTAAATCGGAGGCAACAATATGCCCTAAGCCGTTTTTAATGCAGCTTTCTCCAAAGCCCCGGTCTTTTCTGTTTTTTAACGCCCTTGCGCTGACTTGCCCCAACGCACCGGCCTGAATTAGGCGCATAAGCAGCTCCGGCTGACGCCGCAAACATTCGCATCGCTCCACGTGAGCCAGTATGGGGGCAATCCCTTTTCGACGCATTTGCGCCACCACCTGTTCCACACAGGCGGGGATTTCATTATCCGGCAGCTCCAAAAGCAGGTATTTCCCCGCCCCCAGTGTCAGCTGCTCCAATTCCATTTCCAGCAATGCAGGAGAATAATGCACCTCAGCTCCCAACTGCAGTTGGGGCATAGTGTTTTCCTCCCATTGGGCCATTAAGGCGGCATAGGCTTGGTTTCGTTTGGCAAGAAAATCCGTCAGCTCTTCTATCTGCGGATAAAAGTGGGGAGTTAGTATAACCCGCTCTACACCGCTATTTTTTTCCAAACGAAGCAACTCCAACGCATCCTCTACATTCTGCGCGCCGTCGTCAACTGCCGGCAGAATATGGGTGTGTATATCTGTAAGTCCTTGTTGCATAAGGTCTACTTTCTTCTGCTGCCATAGCCGTAGCCATAACCGTAGCCATAACCGTAGTTATAGTATCCGTATCCTTTACCGCTTTTATCGGCGGTATAATGTGTCATAACCGTTCCCAGAATTTTTGCTTTGACTGTTTGCAGATTTCTCAATGCGCTGTGCACTTGATTCTTGCTGGCAAATTTCTGACGAACCACAAACAAAACGCCGTCACACAAAGGACTCAGCGCTGCTGCGTCTGTAATGATACCCACAGGAGGTGTGTCACAAATCACATAGTCGTATTTTTTGGCTGCCTCCTTCAGCAGCTCCTGCATAGCTTCGGAGCCAATCAACTCTGTGGGGTTGGGAGGAATCAAACCACCGGCAATAACATCCACTCCCTGCTCAGTGGTTATCAGGCAGTCGCCTACCTTTACTTCCCCAGTCAGCAGCGTGGATAAGCCAAGCTCAGCATCGGTTTTTAAATTCAAATAACGGTGCAGAGAGGGATTACGCATATCCGCGTCAATCAGCAACACCTTGCTGCCTGCTTGCACCAACGAAATCGCCAGATTGATAGAAAGACCGGACTTTCCCTCATCCTGAATAGCGCTGGTTATGAGGATCGTACGATTTCTTCCGTTTGCTGTTATAAAGTTAAAGTTGGTACGCAGCGTTTTATATGCCTCAACATAGGTAAACGGCGCCTTTTCCGAAATCAGACGAGGAACCTTATTCAATGCTGCTATCGTTTTTTTCTTAATCAAGCTCACGAACCTCATCCCCTTTCTTTTTATGTGTGCGTTTTTTACTGCTTTCTACGGCAGGGATTACTCCCAACACAGGAAGTCCCAAATCTCGCTGAATATCCATATCAGCTTTATAGGTATTGTCTGCCAAAAAGATAATTACAATCACCGCGCAAACCAAAACAAGCCCTGCCATTGCTGCCAAAATAGCGTTATACAAATTACTGGAGGATACCGGATTTTGGCCGGCATAGGCCTTCTCTATAGTTTTTACAGAACCAGCCTCAACCTTTTCCACAATGGCGCTGGGAGCAATCTCCAAAAGCTTAGCTGCTATCGCCAGGGCTGTTTCCCTGTTGGAATGCTGCACTGTAATCTGCATCACCTGCGTTTCATTCACTGCCTTGACGCTAATGCATTTTGACAATTGGCCGTAACTTTCCGGTAGCTGCAACTCCGCAATTACCTGATTCAGAACGTCTCTGCTACGGATAATGACCGCATAAGTACTCACCAGATTCTTTGCAGAGTTAATCTGGTCGTTTGTGACGTTTTGGTTGTCATCCTTGCGGGTATTGACAATCATTTTTGCACCAGCTTCATAAATGGGTGTTACCAGCATAGCGCTTCCAATGTATCCAATCAATCCAAAGAGTACCGTCACCAAAACGATATACTTTAGATTGCCCAGCAATGTTCTGACCATTTGCATCAGGTCAATTTCAAGCCCTTGTTCTTCCCTGTTCATACTTTTCTCCTTTAGTAAAGTTTTTTGCAAACAAAATCTACCGTTTGGGCTTTTTCAATTTGTATTGAGCCCACACTCTTCCTAATACTAATTATATGTAATTTTGCCCTTAATGTCAATCTTTCTTGTCCTGTTTCTATATCCTTCCATTGTTTTTTGTTGCTTTTGCAAAAAACTGCGGCCCACCTTTTGGTGGGCCGCAGCCGCGATTAGATTATGTTGATGTTATCTTATTTGTAAGCCAAATAAGTTTGCATCAGGAATTAGTTGGTCTCGTGACCGGTACCCTTGTAGGAGGTCAAGATTTCGCCACCATTAGCGAAGGTTGCGTTTCCAACGTTGTAAACAACCCAGGACTCTGTACCCTTGTACAGGTTGTGTCCGTTCAGAACAACGTTGTCAGTTGTCAGGGTGCCTTCGTTCAGAATCAGGATATTTACATTCTCT
>JAZNDB010000220.1:0-9735 GCA_045587845.1 Faecousia sp. | reverse complement strand
CACTATGATCAAGAAGCAATTTGAAACTGAGACTGACCCCAACAGAATCATCACCGGTATTGCCGGCAAGAAGGATTTCTCCATCATCACCATTTTCAAGAGAGGTCTGACCAATCAGGTTGGTATTCTCCGCAGAATCCTGTCAGTTCTGGAAAAACACGGTGTTTCCGTTGAGTTTGTTCCCAACGGTATGGATAACGTTTCTCTGGCAATCCCCACCGACAAGCTGGCTCCCCATCTGTATGCAATTCTGGCTGAGATTCAGCAGGAAATTGCTCCTGACAACATCACTGTTCACGACCAGATTGCGATTGTCACTGCCGTTGGCCATCAGATGAAGTTCCGTCCCGGTGTTTCCGGAAAAATTTTCGCCGCGCTGGGCCAGGCGGGCATCAACATTCGTATGATCAATCAGGGACCCGATGAAGTGAACATTATTTTCGGTGTGGAAAACAAAGACTTCACCGAAGCAATCCGGGTTCTGTATAACAGCTTTATTAAGTAATTTGGAGGTTATCCTATGAAACAGTATACTGTTGCTATCCTGGGCGCTACCGGCGCGGTAGGCCAGGAAATGATAAGCATTTTGGAAGAGCGTAATTTCCCCGTTGGCAAGCTGATTCCTTTGGCCAGCGAAAGAAGCGCCGGCAAAACTTTGAAGTTTAAGGGCGAGGACGTAACTATTCAGTTAGCCTGCAACGAAGCCTTTGAAGGTGTTGATATCGTTTTGGGCGCTGCTGAAAATGATATCGCCAAGCAGTTTGCTCCCGCTATTGTGAAGGCAGGCGCTGTGTTTGTGGATAACTCCTCCGCTTTCCGTCTGCAGGACGATGTGCCTCTGGTTGTTCCCGAGGTTAACCCCGAGGATGTAAAGTGGCACAAGGGTATTATCTCCAACCCCAACTGCTCCACCATTATCACAATGACCGCGGTCAACGCGCTGAACAGCATCTCCCCCATTCGCACTATGACCACCTCCACTTATCAGGCAGTGTCCGGCGCAGGCGCAGGTGGTCCTATTGAATTGATGAACGAGGTTGAAGCGCTGCTGAAGGGCGAAACCTATGAGCCTAAGGTGTTCTCTCATCAGATTGCTTACAATCTGATTCCCCAAATCGGCGGTGAGCAGTTTGAGGGCTACACCAGCGAGGAAATGAAGATGCAGAACGAGGGCCGCAAGATTATGCACTTGCCTGATCTGAAGGTTTCCTGCACCTGTATCCGTGTGCCCGTTATCCGCAGCCATTCCATTTCCGTTTCCCTGCACTTCGACGTTCCCGTAACTGTGGAGCAGGTCCGTGAAGTGATTGCCAAGGCCCCCGGCTGCAAGCTGATGGACGATTTAGCAACTAAACAGTATCCTATGCCTCTGGAGACCAGCGGTCAGGATATCGTATATGTAGGCCGTATCCGTCCCGATTTGACCGACGATTGCGGCATCTGCCTGTGGTGCTGTGGCGACCAGGTCCGCAAGGGCGCTGCCACCAACGCAATCCAGATTGCAGAATTGCTGATTAAGTAAATCTAAAAAACCGCCTCAAAAGGCGGTTTTTTATTACGGGCCGTCGAGGGCGCCGGCCCCTACATTGTTTATTAAATTGTGCCAGGGGATTGCTGCGGGCAACAAGCCCTCTCAGTCAAAAATCAAAGATTTTTGCCAGCTCTCCCAAAGGGAGAGCCAAGCACCCTCACAATGACGGAGAAATACGATGCCTGTCTGCATATAAAAAAGTCTGCTATCGGGAGATAGCAGACTTTTTGTTTAGAATTGAGTGGGCTCGATGTGCCAGATTTCCTTTGCGTACTGACGAATGGTACGGTCAGAGGAGAATTTTGCGCCGCTGGCAATATTCATCAGGCACTTTCTGCCAAAGGAAAGCTTATCGGCAGAATCCCGGTTGGCGCGAAGCTTGGCATCCAAATAGGATTCGTAATCCAACAGCAGGAAGTAGTGGTCCGCCTTGTGCCAATGGGTGCCGTCCAGCAGTGCGTGGTACAGTTCCCGCTGGTCATCGTCCGTAGGTACAGTGCCGTCCACCAGAGTGTCAATGGCTCTGCGCAGACAGGGATTGCTGTCGTAGATGCCGCGGGCATAGTAGCTATCCCGGGCGGCATTGATTTGGTCTACGGTATGGCCAAAGATATAGTTGTTTTCCATACCGGCTTCCTTGACAATTTCCACATTTGCGCCGTCCAATGTGCCCAAGGTCACCGCGCCGTTGAGCATCAGTTTCATATTGCCGGTGCCGGAGGCCTCTGTGCCAGCAGGGGAAATCTGTTCGGAAATATCTGCGGCAGGAATGATGGACTCTGCATAAGAGCAGTTATAGTTCTGCACAAACACAACCTTCATCTTATCGTACATATCCGGATCGTTATTAATCATATGGGCAATCCGGTTAATGTAGCGGATAATTGCCTTCGCCCGGGCATAACCGGGGGCGGACTTTGCGCCAAACAGGTAAACAGTAGGCTGGAAGTCCGTCAAGCTGCCGTCTTTCAAGCGGAAGTAGATGTCCACAATAGACAGGGCATTCAAAAGCTGGCGCTTATACTCGTGGAGGCGCTTTACCTGCACATCAAACAGGAAATCAGGATTCAAACGGATTCCTTCGTGCTTGTAGATAACCTCGCAAAGCTGCTCCTTTTTCTGCCGCTTCTCAGCGTTGAATTGACGGACAAAATCGTCGTCAATCATAGGCTTCAGGTTGTTCAGTTTGTCCAAGTCCTTGAGGAAATCGCCACCGATGCGGTACTTAATCAGCTGGGTCAGCTCGGGGTTACACAGACCCATCCAACGTCGGGGGGTAACACCGTTGGTCTTATTCTGGAAGCGCTCCGGGAACACCTCATACCACTGACGGAATACATCGTCTTTCAAAATTTGAGAGTGGATTTCTGCTACGCCGTTGATATAGCTGCCCACATAGATGCTCAGATTTGCCATATACGCGGTGTTATCCTGCACAATGAACAGACCCGGATGCTCAGCTCTCAGCTTGGCATCGATACGGCAAATAATATCCACAATTTCCGGCACAACGCTGCGGAGCAGATCCAAATTCCACTTTTCCAGCGCCTCACCCATAACGGTGTGGTTGGTGTAGGAGAAGGTTTTCTGTGCAACGGCAAAGCTCTGCTCGAAATCCATACCCTCCAGCATCAGAAGACGAATCAGCTCCGGAATAGACATAGCAGGGTGGGTATCGTTTAGCTGCACACAGTAGAAGTCGGCAAAATGGCTCATATCTGTGCCGTGAGAAGTCTTATAGACCCGCAGAATATCCTGCAAGGATGCAGAGGACAGCACATACTGCTGCTTAATACGCAGGCGCTTACCCTCCCAGGTGGAGTCGTTGGGATACAGAACACGGGTGATGTCCTCAGCCTTGTTCTTTTGGGTCAATGCCCGCAGATAATCCTGATCGTTGAAGGCATTGAAGTCCAGTTCCTGCTCTGCCTCACACTGCCACAGACGCAAAGTGCCAATATTCTGTGTGCCGTAGCCAATTACGGGCACATCATAGGGCACAGCCAAAACAGTATGGTCGGGGAACTGCACCTTAACTGTGTGATTATACCGACGGTAAGACCAGGGGTCTCCGAATTTTGCCCAGTCATCGGCATTTTCCTTTTGGCTGCCGTTTTCATCAAAGCTCTGCTTAAACAGGCCGAAGCGGTAACGCAGGCCATAGCCGGACAGAGGAATATCCGTACTGGCGGCAGAATCCAGGAAGCAGGCTGCCAGACGGCCCAAACCGCCGTTACCCAAAGCAGCATCTTCAATTTCTTCCAAAATAGCCAGATCCACACCCCGCTGGGCAAAGAGCTGTTTCATTTCATCCAGGATACCCAGGTTGTAGAGGTTGGAATACACCAGTCTGCCAATCAAGTACTCTGCAGAAATATAGTAGGCCTTTCGCGCAGGCATACGGGTATGCTTGGCGTGATTCCAATTGTCAGAAATCGCCATCATCACCGCCTCGCCCAAAGCCTCGTGCAGTTCCTGGGCGCTGGCATCCCGCAAAGATACGTCATAGGCGTACTTCAGCTTGGCCTCTGTCATTTTCAAAATATTCAAACAATTATAGCTCATATACAATCTCCTTAGGCTGAGCAATATAATGCAGTATATGGCACGGTCTTGTCAATGGTTCCATCATTACAAAGAGTATTGCCACATTTGCAAAGCAAATACGTATGCCTAGATTATAACAGTTTATCCCCATTCGGTCAAGAAAAACTCGTTCTTTTTGACACTTTTTTGCGCTGCTCTGCCACAGGAAAAAGCACCTGTTCCCAATGGTTTTTTCTTCCTGCCCCTCTGCAAAGGCAGCTTGCCCAATTGCTAACATTCTATCATACCTTCCAGGCTTTCAGGTGATACTTTTTTGCTTGTAAATAACAAAATCACCGAAATGCTCACGCATTTCAGAGATTGTTTATGTAGTTACGGGGAATCCTGCAATTAAGCTTCCAGGTTGATGCCGGTTTCCTTGTTGAACACGTGGCAGTTGTGACCGCCGAAGTCGAAGTTCACATCGGTGCCAGCCTTCATAGCGGCAACCTCAGCTTCGCTCATATCCATAGTGGAGATAACAGCGATGATATCTCTGCCGTGGGTGTTCACGTGCAGGTGGACGGAAGAACCCATCATTTCGTGCACGTCGATCTTACCTGCAACACCGGTGCTGCCAATGGTGATATGCTCAGGACGGACGCCCAGAGTAATCTCCTGCTCGGCTACATCGTTTGCAGCCAGCTTTGCCTGCTTTTCTTCGCTCAGCTCTACTACGTGACCGTACAGATCAACTGCGTACTTGCCGTCCTTCTTAACCAGCTTTGCATCGAAGAAGTTCATCTGAGGAGAGCCAATGAAGCCTGCAACGAACAGGTTGTAGGGGTGGTTAAACACTTCCTGAGGAGTGCCGATCTGCTGGATGAAGCCGTCCTTCATAATAACGATACGGTCGCCCAGAGTCATAGCCTCGGTCTGGTCGTGGGTAACGTAAATAAATGTGGTGTTGATACGCTCGCGGAGCTTAATAATCTCAGCACGCATCTGGTTACGCAGCTTGGCGTTCAGGTTGGACAGAGGTTCGTCCATCAGCATGACCTGGGGGTCACGAACGATAGCACGGCCGATGGCAACACGCTGACGCTGACCGCCGGACAGAGCCTTGGGCTTACGGCCCAGGTATTCGGTGATGTCCAGGATCTCAGCTGCCTGCTTAACCTTCTTGTCGATCTCGCCCTTGGGCGTCTTGCGCAGCTTCAGAGCAAATGCCATATTATCGTACACAGTCATGTGGGGATACAGAGCATAGTTCTGGAAGACCATTGCGATATCGCGGTCCTTAGGAGCTACATCGTTGACCAGCTTGTTGCCGATCCACAGTTCGCCTTCGGTAATTTCTTCCAGACCTGCGACCATACGCAGGGTGGTGGACTTACCGCAGCCGGAAGGACCGACCAGGACGATGAATTCCTTGTCAGCGATTTCCAGGTTGAACTGCTGCACAGCCACGACGCCCTTGTCAGTAATCTGCAGGTTGGTCTTCTTGACTTCGCCTTCGTTCTTTTTTCTGGCGCGCTTCTTGGCGGCTTTCTCATCGTCACCGCTGTAGGGGTAGATTTTCATTACGTTCTTCAGGGTTACAGTTGCCATTTTTTCCGACTCTAAGTATACCGATCCTTTCGCGTATACTCTTACATTCCGGAAAGCAAAATTCCGGATGCTTTACGACAGGTCTCCACACTGCCGCACCGTGAGTCTAACGGGTTGTTTTCCTCCTTTTTTTACGTCATAACCACTATTTTGTGGAGTAGAGGCTATGCGTTGGGATGTTAGTATGATATCACAATATTTTTCAATCGTCAATTGTGTTTTTCACAGAAGTGAACAGGCTTTTTTATAAGAATTTATCACTGTTTTCGGTTATTTTACCGAAACAGCCCCATCTGCAGAAACCGCAAGCTCCGTTTCATAGTAGGCAGTCATTGCATCCAACAGATACCGGGCATCCTTGACACCCGCTGTTTCATAGCAGGAATGCATCGCAAGCTGGGCAAGACCGATGTCCACGCTGGGTACCGCCACCTGGGAGAGGGAAACATTGCCCAATGTGGAGCCGCCGGCGATATCTGCCCGATTGCAGTAGGTTTGGACCGGCACATTGGCTTTTTCGCAAATTTTACGGAAAATGGCGGCGGACAGTCCATCGGTGGTATACCGCTGATTGGCATTGAACTTTACCACCACGCCACCGTTCATCACGGGAGCATTGGCGGCATCGGCAAATTCCGGGTGATTGGGGTGAACCGCGTGGGCATTGTCTGCAGATACCAGGAAAGAGCCTGCAAGCATTTTCCCCTTCTCCAACTGCAAGGCGTTGCAAATCCGGGCAATCACACTCTCCAGCAAATCGGACGCCGCGCCCTGATAGGAAGAAGAGCCCACCTCTTCATTGTCAAAGGCGCACAGCACAGGAATGTTTTGTGTTTCCTTTGCCTTCAGGAAGCCCTGGGCGCAACCCCATACACATTCCAAATCGTCCAATGCCTGGGCGGAGATAAACTCCCCGTTCATACCCCAAAGGCTGGATGATTGCCGTACATACAAAAACAGATCGTGACCTAAAATTCTGCCGCCGGCAAGACTTTCCACTTCTTTCCAGAAGTCTATGGTTTCCTTATCTCCCAACAGGGGAATGGTGTCGGTGGCAGGATTCCATTTATAGCCGTCGTTGGCGCTGCGATTCATATGAATTGCCACATTGGGCATCAGCAGCAAATCCCGATCTATATCCACCAGGCGGCTTTGGATTCCGTCCTCCGTTTCCACCAGTACACGTCCTGCAACGGAAAGGGGTCTGTCCAACCAAGGCCCTATCAGCATACCGCCATAACGTTCCACCGCCAGACGGGTATATTGTCCTTTCAGCACCGGGTTTTCCTTTACCTTAAAACAAGGACGGTCTGTATGGCTGGCAGTAATCAAAAACCCCCTAGGTGTTCCCTCCGGCACACGGAATGCCACCAACGCACTATCGTTACGCATAAGGTAGTATTTGCCACCGGCTTTTATCTGCCAGCTATCCCCCTCCTGCAAGCGGCAATACCCCGCCTGTTCCAATTCTTCCTTTAATAGCGCCGCTGCGTGATAAACACTGCGAGCCTTATCCAAGAAGTTACGCAAACTGTGAATGGTCTTCATACCGTTTCCTCCAAAGTGTTTTCTTTATTCTAATCAATTTTTTCATTTCCGTCAACCTGACAGCGAAAAGTTTTCCACAGGTCGAATTGTGTCGAAAAGTTCTGTTTTCTCCTGTTTTATATGTTTTTTGTCGTTTTTTGTCGACAAATTATTTGTATTTTTCCTTGCAAAAGATGCACATATATGCTAAATTATATTTGTCGCAACGCGGTAGGCAGCCTACCACAAACCAAGGGGAATATCTTCAATACGTCAGGAGAGGAATTTATGGACAATCGCACCTGTGTCATCATCGCAGACAACTCGGAGGAGTTCTGCAGCAGCCTTACCGCCGCCCTACATCAAACAGACCGTTTTCAGGTCATCGACACCGCCAGTGACGGAGAACGTACCGTCAAGCTGGTGACCGAGCGCAAGCCTGATATTTTGGTTTTGGATATGATGCTGGCAAAAAAGGACGGTATCGGTGTTCTGAAAGCCATCAGCTCTATGGAGCGCAAACCCACCGTACTGGCCACATCCGGCTTCATCACCGATTACGTGGCCTCTGCCGCCGCCAATTTAGGTGTGCGATATTTAATGCTGAAGCCCTGTGATATGAGCGCTTTGGTGGAGCGTTTGGAGGAAATTCGTGGTGGGGAGAGCCTGCGGATGCCTGCAAACCGTCACACCGGTCAGCAAAACATTGAAACAATGGTCACCAACATCATTCACGAAATCGGTGTACCTGCCCACATCAAAGGCTACCAGTATCTGCGAGAGGCCATTATCATCGCAGTAGAAGATATGGATGTGATTAACGCCATTACCAAAATCCTCTATCCCCAGGTGGCAAAGACCTTCCAAACCACCCCCAGCCGTGTGGAACGGGCCATTCGCCACGCCATCGAGGTGGCTTGGGACAGAGGGGATCTGGACACTCTACAGAAATTTTTTGGTTATACGGTTTCCAATACGAAAGGAAAACCGACAAATTCCGAGTTTATTGCTTTAATTGCAGACAAGCTCCAACTGCAAATGCGATCTGCCGGAGTTGCGAATTTTTAATAATCCGAAAACGACAGCCAGATGGTGATGCCATCTGGCCGTCGTTTTATAGTATTGCATTGCCTGTATTTTTCTCGCCTATGAAATCAAACGAGCAATATTGTACAAAAACACAGCAAATCTGTGCATTGATTCGGCTTGTATTGCTATGTATAATAAAAATAGTGTTGGTTGTATGGGAAAGCAATTCCCTTATGCAACGAAAATTTTAAACAATACAAAAGAAAGTAGGTTATTGAATTATGCAAGAAGGATTAGTAATGGATCTCTACTATGACGAGATATTGAAGATTATTGGCGACATCAGAAAGACAGAACGTGAAAACATTCTGAAGACTGCCCGAATCGTGGCAGATCAGGTAAAGCAGGATAAGCTGGTTTATGTTTTTGGACCCGGAGGACATTCCAACCTGGCTGCTATGGAAATCTTCTTCCGCGCAGGCGGTCTGTTCCACATCAACGCAATGATCAATCAGGAAACTATGATCAGCGCAGGCGCACTGAAGTCTATGCAGGTAGAACGTCTGCCCGGCTACGGCAAGATCGTCGTTGAAGACTACAACATCGGTGAAGGCGATCTTCTGTGGGTTGTTAACGCATACGGCATCAACTCCGCTACCATCGACTCTGCTCTGACCGCTAAGGCTCGTGGCGCAAAGGTTATTGGTGTAAGTAGTATTGAGCACGCTACCACCTGTCCCCTCGACCACCCCGCAAGACACCCCAGCAAGAAGAATCTGCACGACGTTGTGG
Organism: Faecousia sp.; assembly: GCA_045587845.1. Taxonomy (GTDB): domain Bacteria; phylum Bacillota; class Clostridia; order Oscillospirales; family Oscillospiraceae; genus Faecousia. Next base: position 719 of record JAZNDB010000220.1, on the reverse strand, counting down.
ACGCCCACGTAGACTGCAAGGTAAAGCTGGGTGACGCAGTGTTGGAGCTGCCCGGCCTGTCTCAGAAGATCGGCGCTCTGTCCACCTTCGCCAATGCTTACATTATGAACAGCATTGTTATCGAAGCAATCAATATGCTGGTCAACGAAGGCGTTGAGCCTCCCATCTGGAGAAGTGGCAACTGTCCCGGCGGCGACGCTTGGAACAACCAGTTCATCGACCGTTTCCGCGGCCTGGTTCGCTGCCTGTAATATCCATACTATTAAGCAAACAACCGCCCTGCTATATGCAGGGCGGTTGACAGATTTTAGGAGAATGGATATAATAGCCATAGTACTACGAAAGGAGCTTATACTATGGAAAATGAAGAAATTTTGCAGGAAGAAGAATCCGTCCTGACCCTGACCGACGAGAACGGTGTGGAAACCAACTTTGAGTATCTGGATTGTATCGATTACGAGGGTGTTGAGTATCTGGTGCTGATGCCCGAGGATACCAACGAGATTGTGATTCTGGAAGTCCAGCCTGTGGACGAAGAAAACGAAAATTACGTAGCCGTGGAAAGCGAAGACATTCTGGATGCGGTTTATGGCATTTTCAAGGAGCGTTACAAGGACGTTCTGGAGTTTGAGGATTAAACACCCTTAGGCGGGGTTTCATAAGACATTATTCGGTTTTGCCGCAGTCTTTTTCCCTGAAGCTTCAGAATATCCCTTTGC
>JAZNDB010000219.1:0-2451 GCA_045587845.1 Faecousia sp. | reverse complement strand
GGCGCAATGTGAATGGTTACGGGCATATCGCAGGCTTCACAGGCGGAAAACAGCACATCCAGCCTGGGGTCATCGGCATCGATGTGAGCAGTGATCTCGCCAACGCCCTTAGCGCCCAGGGATTTATAATGCATCAGGAATCTGACGAAGGTTTCGTATAGGGATTTTCCGTTCTTTGGCTCTGTTCGGGGATCTACATTGCAGAACCAGTCCAGTCGGTCGGGGTGCTGATCTACCATATATTTGCAGTTTTCGCTGGGAACGCTGGGGAATAAACACTCAGGGGGAAGCCCCGTCAGAAGAATTCCTTTTTCAATGCCTAATTTGTCGTATTCCTCTATCAGCATTTCAGGGGAAAGATGCTTGGAGTTGGGATTGTCGGGATCACGCAGAGGGGCATACTGCCGGAAGGGCGTGGCGTGGGCGTGTACATCAATTTTTTTGATGGATTTCACATCGTTCATTTAAGAACACCTCTTTCTGATTTAGATAATTCCATTATGGAACATTCTGCCACGAAAGTCAATACAAAAAGACCGCCTTTTGGGCGGCCTTTTTGCAAATGGGGTAAAAAAGAGAGGTAGAAAAAGAGGGGAAAGACACATCGGCGTTGCGCCTTTCCTGTTTATTAAAATACCTGCCGGTTTTGAACACCAAATAACCAAATTGAAAACAATTTTCGACGTTTTTGTAAACAAAAAAAGCAGCACCGAAACGGTGCTGCTTTTCGTTTGCTGAATTAGCCTTCTGCACGCATCTGAGCGAAGCACTCGCTGCAGTATACGGGACGGTCGGACTTGGGCTCGAAGGGAACCTTTGCCTCGCCACCGCAACGTGCGCAGGTAGCAGTGAAGAACTCACGGGGACCACGGGCGTTGGCCTTACGGGCGTCACGGCAAGCCTTGCAGCGCTGGGGCTCATTCTGGAAGCCGCGCTCTGCGTAGAATTCCTGCTCACCGGCGGTGAAAACGAATTCGTTGCCGCACTCTTTGCAAACTAAAGTCTTATCTTCGTACATTGATTTTACCTCTCTTCGGTTGTTTGTGCCCCGTGAAAGCCTGCCAAAAGGACTGGTATAACGCAGGGTCATAGTGATATTGTGACGCATACCGTCACAAGTGGGATTATACACAAGGGAAAAACTTTTGTCAATGCTTTACAGAAAGATTTCTTGGAAAATTTCCCGTTTTATGAAACTTTTACATTAAATCTCCAGCTGCATCTGCCCGTCATAAGGGATATGCAGGTGCTGGTAGGCAAGGCTGGTGGCGCAACGGCCGCGGGGTGTGCGGGACAAAAAGCCTAACTGCATCAGATATGGCTCATAGACATCTTCCAGAGTAACGGCTTCTTCACCGATGGTGGCAGCCAGGGTTTCCAGACCCACAGGGCCGCCGCCGTAATTTTGAATAATGGCGGTGAGCATTCGCCGGTCGATGTTATCAAGACCCAGCGCGTCCACTTCCAGACGGGAAAGGGCCAGGTCGGCAGCCTCTTTGGTAATCACACCGTCGCAGCAGATTTGGGCGAAATCCCGCACGCGGCGCAAAAAGCGGTTGGCGATACGGGGCGTGCCGCGGCTGCGGGAGGCAATTTCCATCGCGCCTTGGGGGTCAATGTCCATACCCAAAATGGTGGCGCTGCGGGTGACGATTTTCGCCAGTTCTTCGGGGGTATACAGCTCTAGCCGCAGATTCACACCGAAACGGTCCCGCAGAGGGGCAGATAGCTGACCGGCTCTGGTGGTTGCGCCAACAAGGGTGAATTTGGGCAAATCCAAACGGATCGAGTTGGCGGAAGGACCTTTGCCTACAATAATATCGATGGCGAAGTCCTCCATAGCGGGATATAGGATTTCCTCTACAACCCGATTCAGCCGGTGAATTTCGTCAATAAACAGAATGTCACCGGGATTCAAATTGGTCAGCAGCGCCGCCAAATCACCGGGCTTTTCAATGGCCGGGCCGGAGGTGATACGGATATTCACACCCATCTCGTTGGCAATGACGCCGGCAAGGGTGGTTTTTCCCAAACCGGGAGGGCCGTAAAGGAGAGTGTGGTCCAGCGGCTCATTCCGCAGCCGGGCGGCCTCAATATAAACGGACAGATTCCCCTTGGCCTTTTCCTGCCCTGTGTAGTCGGAAAGCAGCCGGGGGCGCAGACCGATCTCCCCTGCGTCCTGAGGCGCAAAGGTGGGGGAGATGATGGGCGTATCCAGTTCCTGAGAAAATTCGATACTCATATTTTATCCTTTCATGACCATGGCGCGAAGGGCGTGGCGGATCAGCTCTTCGGTGGCGGCGTTGGGATCGGCACCCTTCAGGGCGGCTTGGATCTCTGCCGGGGAGTAGCCCAGCTCCTGCAGGGCAGCCCGGGCAAGGGCAACATTTCCGCCTTGCTGGGCAGGAGCAGCTACCGCCGGGCCGGAGAAGTCCAGCTCCACAGAGCTGC
>JAZNDB010000218.1:0-11858 GCA_045587845.1 Faecousia sp. | reverse complement strand
TGTTTGTGAAACCATGCAAATTGGCGAATCCGCCAAAATCTCCCCGCTTTCGACCCAAGTCTTCAGTTCCTGCGGATTCTCAAATATCCGGCAATGTTCGCACCAACCGGCGATTCCCTCCACTTCCGGATGGGAACGGGTGCCGATAATCACAGGAAGTCGCCCCTCTGCGCCTGCTTTGCTCACAATGCCGTGGATACGTTTCACAAAGGGACAGGTGGCATCAATCACTTCCACACCCCTTGATTCCAATGCATCCTGCACGGCCTTGGTGACACCGTGGGAACGGATAATCACTGTTTGACCTGGCTGCGCCTGCTCTGGAGCGTCAATCACCTGCACACCCATTTCCTGAAAATGGGATACTGCGTGGCGGTTGTGAATAATAGGGCCCAATGTGCAAACCTGTTTTCCCGACTTCGCCGCCTGTTCCACCAGTTCCACCGCCCGGTTGACACCGAAGCAGAAACCGGCGCTTTCTGCTACGTGAATACTCATAAAGGAATCTTCTCCTCAATGATCTTCCGCATCGCAGCTACAACACCCTCAATATCCAATTCAGAGGTGTCCAGCTTAATAGAGTCTCTTGCCATCTTCAAGGGGGCAATCTCTCTGTGGGTATCCTGATAATCCCGCTGCTGAATTTCCTTCAGCACCGTTTCATACACCGCCTGCTGACCCTTAGCAAGCAGCTCGTCGGTACGGCGCTTTGCCCGCACCTCAGCCGTGGCGGTAAGGAATATTTTCACGTCTGCCTTGGGCAGCACCACGGTACCGATATCGCGGCCGTCCATAATCACATTATGGGCTTTCGCCACGTCCCGTTGCATATCCAGCAGTACCTCCCGCACCACCGCGTGGGCAGATACAAGGCTTGCCTTTTGGGAGATGTCCTGGGTACGGATTTCGTCGGTCACGTCCATACCGTTCATAAGCATATGCTGCTTGCCGTCATCGTCATATTGAATTTCAATGGTCAGCTCGTCGATGTAGCGCTCTACACCGTCCGCATCCTTGGGGCTAACGCCCAGCAGATCCAAAAAATATGCCACGGTGCGGTAAATCGCGCCGGTATCCACATAGTAATAACCCAGCTCCTTGGCCAAACGCTTGGCTATCGTGCTTTTGCCTGCGCCGGCAGGGCCATCAATTGCAATCGCGTATGTCTTTGCCATAATTTCTCCTCCTTAATCCTGCTGACGTAATTTCAGCAAGGATTGTTTTTCTATATTGATTACTTCTTCAGGGGTTAGCCCCAGCATTTTGCCTACCTGCGCCTCGTTCAAAGACACTCCGTCTTCTAACCCAAACCGCAAAGTTAAAACCCTTGCCTCCTGTTCTGTGAGGGTGGATAGCATTTCTGCTATCCGCTGACGGGTTTGGAAATATGCGGTGTTCTCCACCGCCTGCTCATCATCGGCAGTTTTTTCCTTGGGCTGGCGGAGCTGTTCAATCTGCTCCTTAACTCTGGCCTGATTCAGCATAGATGCATAGGTGGCTGCTTCCTCTACCGAAACGCGGATTGCCTCAGCAATTTCCTCCAACGTGGGATTTCTGCCCAACTCACCGAGAAGCTGCTGGTCAGCATCCCGGTAATCTTCCATACCTTGACGAAGTTTTTGTCCGATGCCGTTACAGTGAGCCTGCATCAACACCGCCTTTGCCAGATATTGGTCTATCCACCAGTTTGTATGGTTTACATAATCTCCAGATTCGTAGCACAGGATTCCCTGCCACAGGCCCATACTTCCCTCCTGGATCAAATCCAGCAGAAGTACCCCGCGGCCTGTCGTTTTACAGGCCCGTTCCACCACACTGCCCAGGGATAAATTCACCAGCGCTTGTCTTGCAGAGTCATCGCCCCGGGCATACTTTTCCGCCAGCAAGCTTACCTCACCCTGGGCAGGAATTGCAGACAGCTCCTCCAAATACAGGCGCAAAGGGTCATTTTCATCCAAGCCCTGCAGAAGCTGACCGCTGCTTGCCAGTTTTTCCTCCAGTTTTAAGCGAATCGCATTTTCTCCGCTGCTATGCATCTTGGGCAGGTGAGAAACATCCAGCGCAATTCCGCGCTCCTCCAAGGATAGCAGCGCTTCCTGGGCTTCCTCCTCTGACATACTCTCCAGCAGATTCAAACAATCCACTGCAGAAATTGTGTCGCCCGTATGTAACTTATCCAACGCCAACTCCCAAGAAGATGGCTCAAACACAAATTCCATTAACTTAGAAAATCCTCCAATCCCAAGCCTGCGCCAAGGGTTTGCAGCTTGTCCATTGCCTGGCGCTCCAGTTGTCTGGCCCGTTCCTTGGAAACCCCCAGCTTTTCACCAATTGCTTCCAAAGAATAGCAGGTGTCATCCTCCATCCCAAACCGCAAGCGCAAAAGAAGCCTCTGCCGTTCAGGCAGTTGCCCCAAAAGGGCATTGATTGTATGCTCCAGCTCCTGACGAACTAAGGCTTCCTGGGGCTGAGGCGCTTGCAAATCCTCTAAAAGCAGACCCAAGGTGCCATCCTCTTCCCCTGTTGGCGCATCCAACGAGCAGACCTCCGGCACCAAAGACAGATACTCCTTGACTTTTTTTACAGAGAAGCCTGTTCTGTCTGCAATTTCCTCTGCCTCTGCCTCCCGTTCCAGTTCCTGCTGCAGCGCAGTTTTTGCCGCAAGCACCTTGCGGATTCGCTCGGCAGTATGTACCGGCACACGGATAATACCGGCGTGGTTCAAAATGCAGCGGCTGACACCCTGCCGTATCCATTTGGTGGCATAGGTGGAAAACCGATAATCCAAGGTGTAATCAAATTTTTTGGCGGCAATCAGCAAGCCGATACTGCCCTCCTGAATTAAATCCAGCAACGGCACACCCCGTCCGGCATATTCCTTTGCCACCGACACCACCAACCGCAAATTGGCGCTGACCATTTTGCGAATGGCATCTTCATCTCCGGCAGCGCACAACTTTGCCAAATTCCGTTCCTCTTCAATCGTCAGGCGGGGAATGGTACGAATCTGTTGCAAATACTGCTGTACTCCATCCTCCCCGTGGCTGACGGAGATTTCCTGTTCCTCCAGTAGGGTCATACTTTCGTCCCCTTGCTTTCCTTCAGCTTATTGCGCAGAGCCAAAAGGTCATCATCTGTACTGACCTGCTTGCTCTGACTTTCTTCCAGAACAATTTTCACGCAATCCCGGAAGGCTTTTTCATTCACAGTCCCTGTCTGCTTTTGGCAGATACCTGCAATATGAGAGGCCTCCTCGGCAGTCAAATCCTCCAGCACACCCAAGGAAACTTCCCGCCCTTGTTGATGGCGCCGTTGCATTTGACCGTAAACACGCCCCAGCAAATCCACAGAGAAGCGGTCCTGAGTAAGGGCTGCGCAAGTATCCAGCAGCGCAGGCTCACGCAACGCCTGGGAAACAATCCCCTCCTCCGCCAGGGCGGATTTCATATTATCATAGCGAATGGACCGATCCTTGGGTTGCAATGCCTTCATCGGCTCTAAATCTACTTTTTCCTGTTTCTTTTTATCCCGGGCAATACGGCGCTTGAATGCCTTATTGACTTCCAGCTTCATAGTATCCATACTGATACCTGCCGCCTCTGCCACACGACCGCCATAGACCTCCCGCTGGATAGAGCTCTCCAAGGTGGAAATCAGCTCTGCAGATTCCTGCACATAGCGGATTTTCTGGTCATCTACGGTCAAATCATATTTCTTCCGAATGACATTCAACTGGTACTCCACGCGGTTGGCAGAATCCTCCAGCAAAAGGCGGAATCTGTCCAGGCCGAATTTTTTCAGAAATTCATCCGGGTCTTTGGCATCCTGCACGTGCAAGACCTTTACCCGCAGACCGGCCTTTTCCAAAATGGGAATGGCCCGGGCGGTGGCATTTTGACCGGCCTTATCACTATCGTACAGCAGAATGACCTGCTCTGCATAACGGGTAATCAGCGCAGCCTGCTCTTCTGTAAGGCTTGTACCCAAAGACGCAATGGCATTGTCAAAGCCGTACTGATGAAGCGCCGCTACGTCCACATTGCCCTCCACCAGAATCATACTGTTTTCCTTGGTTTTTTTGGCAAGGTTCAGACCAAACAGATTTTTCCTTTTGTTAAAGATAATTGTTTCGGGAGAGTTTAAGTATTTGGCTACATCGTTGCCCTTTTTCAGCGTTCTTCCGCTGAATGCAATCACGTTGCCACGCACATCAATTACAGGGAACATCAGACGGTCACGGAAACGGTCAAAGATATTGCCGTTTTTCTGGGATACGGTCACCAGACCGGAGTCAATCAATTCTTGCCGGGTATAGCCCTTTGCCATCATCGCTTTCGTCATAGCATCCCACGAATCGGGGGCATAGCCCACACCAAAGGCGGTGAGATTGCTCTTGGACATACCTCTGCCCAGGGCATAGTTCAGCGCCCCCTGTCCCACAGGCGCATATAGCTGGCTGTGGAAGAAACGGGCTGCCTCCTTATGGAGCGCCCACAGACGTTCCTGCGCCCGGTAACGGCTTTGGTACTGCTCGTCCTCGGGCACTTCCATACCTGCCCGCTTAGCAAGGGAACGGACTGCGTCGGGATAGCTCAAGCCCTCCAGCTCCATCATAAAATTGATGACGCCGCCACCCTTATGGCAGCCAAAGCAATAGTAGATACCCTTATCGGGCGCTACGGAAAAGGAGGCGGTCTTCTCCCCGTGGAAGGGGCACAAGCCGAACATATTGGCGCCGGAGCGCTTGAGACTTACATACTGGCCTACCACGTCCTCGATGGGATTGCGGGCAACCAATTCATCAATAAAAGATTCCGGAAAAGCCATATATTCCTCTCCTTTCCTGCAAATTATCTAAATATTATAACACATTATCCACGAACATTCCACCCTGTGGGAATGAAAATTTCCGTGTATTTATTTACAGCGTAATTATCGGTCATACCGGCAATGTAATCACACACTGTACGCTCCATACCCTCCAGCGACATCTGCGGTTGGAAGTCCTCCGGCAGAGCCTGCGGGTGGGTGATATAGTATTCATAAAGTCGCTTCAGCATTTCCCGCGCCTTGGATTCCTCTCCTTTGGCAATAGGGTTGCGGTAAACCCGTTCAAACATAAATTCCCGCAGTTGCTGCAGCGCCTTTTCCACTTGGGGAGAAAGGATAATCTTCCCCTCCTCACGGGAAGCGGTAATCATATCGCACACAAGGGTGTTAATGCGGCTTGAATGGGTTGCGCCCAGTGTTTTCAGCACAAACTTAGGAATATCTGCGCTATCCAAAATGCCGGCGCGAATAGCATCGTCGATATCGTGATTGACGTATGCCATACGGTCCGCCCAACGGACAATCTGCCCCTCCATCGTTTCGGGAACAAAAGGACCTGTGTGTCCCAAAATGCCCATACGTACCTCGTAGGTCAAATTCAACCCTTCGCCGCCGTTTTCCAGTATGTCTACCACACGCAGGCTCTGCTCGTTGTGACAGAAAGGCTGACCCATTGCCTCAGACAAAGCCACCTCTCCGGCGTGACCGAAAGGCGTATGTCCCAAATCGTGACCCATTGCCGCCGCCTCTGCCAAATCCTCATTCAAATCAAGGGCCTTGGCGATGGTGCGGGCAATCCGGGTGACCTCAAGGGTGTGGGTCATACGGGTGCGGTAATGGTCACCCTCCGGGCGGAGAAACACCTGTGTTTTGTGCATCAGCCGGCGAAAAGCCTTGCTGTGGACAATTTTATCCGTATCCCGCTGGTAGGCGGTGCGAACATCCTCGGTTTTTTCATCCTCCGGGTGAAGTCTGCCTCTGGTTTCGTCGGCAAAGGCCGCCCGTTTATCCAAATGTACGTGTTCCAGCTTTTCCAATTCTTGCCGAATAGTCATAGTTTTCATTCCTCCACGGGAAACGCTCTATATTCCTGACTGGTTTCCATACCCTCCACTGTACCGGAGGTCATATCCAGAATTCTATCCAAAAATGCCTGCGCTTTCGGCTGGGCTACCAGAATCTCCAGTTCCACTTCCGCGCCGAACTGGGTATCCCGAATCACACCGCCGAAGGCTTCCGTTTCCAGCTTTACGCGCTCATAGAACGTGTAAGGACAGGGTATGTAAAGGACACTCCACACCCGCTTCATAGACTTGCCTGCCGCATCAATGGCAATTTTTGCGCCCTTGGTATAGGCTCTGACCAATCCGCCAGCGCCCAAAAGAATACCGCCAAAGTAGCGGGTTACCACGCAGACCACATTAAAGAGGTTCTCTTTTTGCAGCACCTGCATCATAGGATTGCCGGCAGTGCCGCCCGGCTCGCCATCGTCAGAAAACCGCATAGCGCCACTTTTCAGCACGTATGCCCAGCAGTTATGGGTAGCATCATAGTGCTGCTTTTTCATTTCAGCGATTTTGGCAAGGGCCTCTTCCTCTGTTTCCACAGGCCAGACCCTGCCGATAAACCTGGATTTCTTCTCAACAAACTCGTCCTCACCGTAGCCGGTGGGTACCAAGTATTCCTCCAAGGCTTAACACTCCTTTGTAATATACTCTTTCAGTCTGCCGTACAAAATCGGGTCAACAATGGTTTCCACCACGATACCCTCGGCAGTATAATCCGTGCTGAGGACCTGGGCGCCGGAGTGTAGTGTGTCCACCATACCGCCCATAGAATAAGGCAGTGTCACCACAATATGATGCCGGCTTTGTCCCAACGTATCTTCGATTGCTTTCAGGAGCGCATCCATACCATAGCCCTGCTTGGCAGAGATTTTCACAATATCCTGCCCCACAGGAATATCTTCAGCGCTCACCAAATCCGCCTTGTTATAGCACTGCAAAACCTTTGTTCCGGGCTTTGCCAATTTGGAAATCAAGCTCTCAACCACAGCAATATGCTCTTCCCGATTGGGGTCAGAAGCATCAATCACGTGGAGCAGCAAATCTGCGTACTCCAGTTCCTCCAGGGTTGCCCGGAATGCATCCACCAAATGGTGGGGCAGTTTCGCAATAAAGCCAACGGTATCGGACAGGATCACATCTAAATTATCGGAAACGGTCAACTGGCGGGATGTGGTATCCAATGTGTCGAAAAGACGGTTATTGGCGGGAATGCCTGCATCGGTCAGTTGATTCAGCAGTGTGGATTTACCCGCGTTGGTATAGCCGACGATTGCCACTACCGGTACGGAATTTTTCATTCTTCGCTCCCGCTGGACCCCTCGTACCTGCCGCACCTGTTCCAATTCGCTTTGCAGTCTTGCAATTCGCTCACGGATATGCCGTTTGTCCGACTCCAGCTTGGTTTCACCGGGGCCACGGGTACCAATGCCGCCGCCCTGGCGGGACAGGCTCTTGCCCATACCGGACAATCTCGGCAGTAAATACTTATACTGGGCAAGCTCCACCTGCAAACGGCCCTCCTTGGTTTTGGCCCGCTGGGCAAAGATATCCAGAATCAACGCGCTTCTGTCCAGAACGGTTACACCCAGAATTTCCTCCAACGCGCGAATATGACCGGGAGAAAGCTCATTATCGAACACCACCATAGTAGCTTCGGTGAACTCTGCCAGCATTTTTACTTCCTGGGCTTTACCTTCGCCGATAAAGCTATGGGAATCGGGGGTGTGACGGTTTTGGAGAATCTTGCCCGTGCAAAAGCCGCCGGCAGTCTCCAAAAGAGCTTCCAGTTCTTCCAATGTTTCATCGGTAGCCGTTTGCTGGGCGGTAAAGCTATCGGCATTCAGGCCTACCAACACAGCACGTTCCTGTTTGTTTTCGTCAAATTGTTGTTCCATTGGTACACCCCTCATACTTCTTCAAACTACATTATAACACATTTTTTCGCAAACGCACACTATTTATGTAAAAAAAGTGTAAAAAAACGGACGACCAACGGTCGCCCCTGTAAAACCCTTTCATAACTGTTTTTGAAAACAATCGGGGCGTTGTAGGCGCCGCCCCCTACGAAAAAGAAAAGAAAAAAGTCCGTACTACACGCAGTAGCACGGACTTAAATCTTACTTCAAGCCGAATCTCTTGTTGAAACGGTCAACACGTCCACCGGTGTCAACCAGCTTCTGCTTGCCGGTATAGAAGGGGTGGCACTTAGAGCAGATTTCAACCTTGATGTCCTTCTTGGTAGAGCCGGTGGTAAATACATTGCCACAAGCGCAACGAATGGTTGTCTGTTCGTAATTGGGATGGATACCTTCCTTCATATTGTTCACCTCTTTCAAGTAAGCTAAAAGGGCATAATTACCCTAGCAATTCTTAATCGCCCGAGTATCATACCACAACTGATTCCATAATGCAAGTGTTTTTTTCGATTTTTTCGCAAAAAACCATCAAAATGCCCAGTTGCCGTTGCGGAACAAGGGAATCACCTTGCCGTCATGGGTGATTGCATCAATATTCATTGTGGCGCAGCCGATCATAAAGTCCTCGTGAATCATAGAATCGTTGATACCTAACTGGCGGCATTCCTCTAAGGATTTGTTATGGTGGTCGCGGATTGTATCCACATAGCCCATACACAGCGCCAGGTGGCAAGCGGCATTTTCATCAAACAGAGTATTGTAGAACAGAATGCCACTTTCTGCAATGGGACTCTTTTCAGGAACCAAAGCGCACTCGCCCAGGTAGGCTGCGCCCTCGTCCATAGAAATCATAGTGTTCAGCAGCTCCTCGCCCACCTCGGCCTTTGCCTCCACGGCTTTGCCCTTTTCAAAACGAATGGAGAAGTTATCGATAATCTGACCTTGATAGGACAGGGGCTTTGTGGAATACACAATTCCCTCTGCCTCTCCCCGCTTGGGAGAAATAAAGCACTCCTCGCTGGGGATATTGGGATTATATACAACACCCTGGCTGGTGGCCTCGCTGCCACCGCAGAAAATAGCTTCAGGAATCATACCAACGGTTAAATCTGTGCCGTTATCTGCGGTGAAATGGAGTTTCTCAATGCCCAGACTATTGAGGTAATCACATCTTGCGTGAATGTTTTTGTTATGGGATGCCCACTGGGCAATAGGGTCATCGGTAACACGGGAGGTGTGCAGAATGGCTTCCCACAGCTTTTCTATTGCCACAGACGTGCGCAAGCCAGGGAACACTTTCTTTGCCCAGGCTGCGCCGGGTACAGCAGCAATACACCACTGCTGCTTGCCCTCCCGGGCATCTACATAAGGCTTCAGAATGGGATAGCTCATCTTCCGCGCCTTTGCCAGTTTTTCCGTGTTCATACCCTTCAAACCATCCGGATCTTCCGAAATAATATGAATGCGGGCAGGCAGGGTATCGCAATAATGCTGTTGACGGGCTTTTTGATATTCGGTCACTGTACCCATTGTCTTTACAGACTGATGACGCACGTGAATTTTTTCAAGGGGCTGATAATTCCACTCCACAGTAACTTTCTTGGCCTTGGCCTTATAGGCCTCCTCCACAACCATTTTTACAAACTCCGGTTGGTCCAGCTCCGCGTAAATAACAACCTCCTGATCCTTTTGCACATTGACACCGCAACGGACAATTAGTTCAGCATAGGCTCTTAGCACAGTTTTTTTCATAGTTTTCTCCTTGTTAAATGTTTTTTCTATTCTAACAGATTTCCCAAACTTCGTCAATCTATGTTGCAATTTTTGCCATAGGGGTTATAATGGACAAAAAAGGAAGTGATACAATGTTTACCAAAGAGCAACTTTCTGCTTATTTCCAAAAAACTGTGCTTTTGGACGGCGCTACCGGCTCAAATCTGCAAAAAATGGGAATGCCCCGTGGGTGTTGCACCGAAGAGTGGATTCTTGCCAATCCGGATATCCTTATTTCTTTGCAGCGGGAATACGTAAAGGCGGGAAGTAACGTTCTCTATGCCCCTACATTTCAAGCGCAACCCATCGCTTTGGATCGGGTAAATCTTGCCAGGCAGGCCGAGGCAATCAATGCCCATCTGGTAGCATTGAGCAAATCCGTCGCGCCAAATGTATTGGTTGCAGGAAATCTGACCACCCTGGCAGCTTACTGCGATAGCTTCGACGCAAACAATTTTGACCTGTTGGTGGAAAATTATCGTGTGCAAATCGGCGGACTTTTAGAAGGCGGCGCTGACTTTTTGGCAGCGGAAACGCTGATGTATCCCCAAGAAGCAGAGGCTATTTTTACCGCCGCAGAATTAGAAGGCGCACACGCTATGGTATTTACGTTCACTATGCAAAGCGACGGCAGTTTGTTCTCCGGCAGAGAAGTCGGACCTGTTCTGAAAGAGCTGGAAGATGCCGGCGCCTGCGCGGTAGGTTTTAACTGTGTAGCGGCTGACAATATGACCGCAGGGCTTGTGAGCAAACTGCGACGGTATGTAAAAGGGCCTTTGGTATGCAAACCCAACGCAGGCAACCCTGTAATCGGGCCAGACGGGATTCCCCTTTACCCCATGCAGCCTGGGGAGTTTTCTGATATTGTTGCAGATTGTGTTTCCTTGGGCGCCAACATTCTCGGCGGTTGTTGCGGCACTACACCGGCGCATATCGCTGCCGTTAAGAACCGTTTGCTTGCTAGTTTTTGATTTTTAACCCCTTTGCAACTTTCCAAGGAGATGCTCTATTATGAGAAAAGTATTTGCCGCTGTATTGACAATCCTATTTGCTTTGTCACTCTGCGCTTGCGAAATAACAGAAAGCGATCCCACCGGCATTTCGGTTCCCACATCCTTGCAGACAGATAGTAGCGCTGTTGAAAGCAGTGAAGCCACCGCTGATTGTGAGGCCACCGCAATTCCGGAGACTACCTCAGTCCCGGAAACCACCTCGGTTCCGGAAACCACCTCGGTTCCGGAAACTACCTCCGTTCAAGAGACTATCGAAACCACTGATGTTTCCACAGAGGTCACTACACAAGACACCACACCTGTCCATATACATAGTTACAGCAGCGCTACCTGCACAACACCTGCAACCTGTTCCTGCGGCGCCACGCAAGGCAGCGCCAACGGTCACAACTTCTCTGACGGAGAATGTACAACCTGTGGAATAGCAGACCCCGATTACCCGCAGACATCAGACGTATGGATTCCCACCAACGGAGGGCAAAAATACCACAAAAACGCCTCTTGCAGTAATATGAAAAACCCGGAACAGGTCACACAATCTGAAGCGGAATCCCGTGGATTTACTCCCTGTAAAAAATGCTACAAATAAAAATCTCCGAAATGTGTTACATTTCGGAGATTTTTGTCGCTCAAACCTGTGTCTTCAAAAGAGATCCGCCACAGTTATCTGTTAAAGGCCCTGTGCTTATTTTTTAGCGTTTTTCTTAGCTTTGCGCACAGCAATAATGCGGTTCATTTCGTTGAACACGATCATATAGCCCTCGTCCACACCCATACCGGGCTTGGCAAGAATCTGCACAGGCTGGGTAGCCATTGCGCAATGCACGCAAACCTGCGCGCTGCGATCAGTCTCGTTGCAAGTACCGCCCTGATAAGCGCCGATGCCCTTTTCCTTACAGTACAAAACAGCTTCGATGGTGTTGTTGATACCGCCCAAATCGGGGGTCTTAATCTGCACCATATGGCCTGCTTTGTTATCTGCAAACAGCTTGATATCCTCCAGTGTATTGCACCATTCGTCAGCAACCAGCTCTACGTCACAACCACGGGCATCCAGCTCTGCTGTCAATGCTGCAAGCGCCTTCATCTGGGTGGGAACGTCTACATCACAGTCCATAGGACCTTCGATACGCAGATGGAAGGGCTTTGCGATCTGACCCAGCTTCTCAATGTAGTCAGCCATAGCCTTGTAGTTGTCATTGCCGAAAGCAGCACCGATGGTGCCGTAAACGTCAATGTGGAACACGGGGCTGTAGGAC
>JAZNDB010000217.1:0-9082 GCA_045587845.1 Faecousia sp. | reverse complement strand
TACAGGCTGTCGGTGCGCAGGCCCTCGATGAAGCTGCGGCCCAGACCGTACCAGGCGGCATAGCCCAGGGCGATCTGACCGTCATAGCGGCGCTTTTTCGACAGGAAGTGGAGCAGCACAAAGCCGCAGAGATTCCATACCGACTCATACAGGAAGGTGGGGTGGTAAAAAGCCTCTGTAAGAATCTTTCCCTGGTCAGCATCCAGGAACAGACCCATACGCAAAAAGGAGGTGGTTTCTGCACCGTATGCCTCTCTGTTAAAGAAATTGCCCCAGCGGCCGATGCTCTGACCAATCAGAAAGCCCAGTGATGTGATGTCAAAGGCAGCGCCCACGGAAATCTTCTTGATTTTACAGTAGACGATGATTCCCAAAAGGGCGCCGATAACACCGCCGTAAATGGCAATACCGCCGTTCCAGATATACAGCACCTCAATGGGGTTGGCCTCAAATTCGTGCCAGGCGAAGATGCAGTAGTAGGCTCTTGCGCAGATAATGGCAAAGGGGACAATGATCATAGCGCCGTCCAGAATGTCGTCTTCGGATAAGCCGAATTGCTTGCGTCGTTTAAGACCGTAAATGCAGGCCAGCAATAAGCCTACGGCAATAATCAATCCATAAAACCGAATCTCAAAAGAGCCGAGGGTGAATCCCATAGGGGGATTTATACTGATTCCCAGGTCGGGAAATGAGATGGCAGAAGTGCCGTTAATCCATTGCATTTATGTGTCCTCCTTGTTAGGGGTAATCACTGCCAGGCACATACGCTTCTCAGTGACCACGTCTTTGATAAATTCTGTGATTTCTTCTTTGGTAACCTCTCCGTAAATCTGGGGGATACGGAAGTAGTCAAATTTGGAAAAATGGTAAGCGCACAGACGGAAGCAGGTGGATTCAAAACTGTCAAGCCCACGGATCCGCCGACCTAAGGCGCTGCGCTTCATTCGCAGAAAGTCCTCCTGGCTGATGCCTGTTTCCGCCAGAATGCCGGCCTCCTGCAAAATAGCATTTGCCACGGCTTGTGGGTCTTCGCTGTCGCCGGAGGCAACCAGCATACTCATTCCCTCGATGGTTTCAAAACCACCGCCGAAGGAGGAGTCAATCAAACCCTCATTATATAACCGCAAATATAGCCTGGAGGATTCGCCAAAGAGGGCCTCCGCTGCCATATCTCCGATAATTTCCTGCCGAACACCGTCATCACCGTTGGGCAGGGGTTTGCTCTTAAAGCCCAGCTGGAACATAGGCATAGCTACTTCCATAGCGCGGGTCACATAGGGTGTTTTGACGGTGAGCTCCTCCTCCCATTGGCGCAGGGCCGTTACCTGGGGGCAGGGAACGTCCTGCAACACTTCCCTGGCAAGAGCCTCCACTTCCGCGGGGTCTATATCTCCCACCGCGCACAAGAGCATATTGTCGGGGCGGTAGAATGCCTTGTGACAGGCGTGTAAAACCGCGGGGGTGATTTGCGCGATGGACTCCCGCGTGCCTAAAATGGGAGTTTGAATGGGGTGGTTTTCGTACATAGCATCTGCCAGCAATTCAAACAGGACACTGTCGGGATTGTCTTCATTCATACCGATTTCCTGTCCGATAATGCCCTGCTCCTTGGCAACACTCTCCTGTGTGAAGTAGGGTGTGGATACAAATTCCAGAAGCAGCTTCAAATTCTCCCGAAAATGCTCTGTACAGGAGAAATAATAGGCGGTCATATCGTAGCTGGTAAAGGCGTTGGGATTAGCACCCAATTTGGCAAACTCCTCGGTGATATCCCGATCGGGCATATCAAAGAGCTTATGCTCCAAATAGTGGGCAATACCCGCAGGAACGGTATAGTCTTTGCCGTCCATAGTAAAATGCCGGTGAATGGCGCCAAAATCCGTAACAAAATAGCACAGTTTTTTGGTAAAACCGGGGCGGGGCAGCACAAGAATTGTCAAACCGTTTACAAGGGTACACTTGTAAAGGGTTTCTCCTACTTCAGGGTAGAACTGTTTTTCCATTATACCGCCCCCCTTAAAAAGTAAACGGTGTGCAGCTCCAGTTTTTTCGCTGCATTTGCCACATCCTCTGCGGTAGCCTCTTCCACAGCCCGGGCATAGTCCTGGGGCGTTAAGGGCAGACCGCTGAGGGCGGCAGTGGCATAGTAACCCTCAATGGCGCCGGGAGAATCGTGGGTGCTTTGCAGTTGGGTCAGCAGCGATTGCTTGGCGGCAGACAACTCCTCCTGGGAAAAATCCCCTGCCTGACAAGCGGAAAGCTGCTTGAGAATTTCCTGCCGTACTGCTGTGTCCATAGTGCAGTCGATGCCTGCCGATACGGTCACAATACCCTTGCTGCCGTGGTAGGTGGACGAAATATCATAACAAAGGGAAAGCTTTTCCCGCACGGTCATAAACAGCTTGGAAATCATACCGCCGCCGAAGATGGTGTTGAAAATCTGCATAGGAACAAAGTCCTTGTCCCGCAGGGTGATGGGGGTGGTAAACCCCATACACAACTTGCCTTGGGCAACGTCCATTTCTTCAACTTCCTCACCCTTACCGCAATCACAGAAGGGACTTTGGGGAGGCAGGGTGATAGGAGTGCGATCCAGCTTGGTAAACATAGGACGGAGCAAATCGGCAATTTTTTGCGGGTCGGCTGCGCCCACATAGAAAAGCTGCACAGGGCTTTCCTTTAAAACCCTTTGGTAGTGGTCAAACAGACTTTGGGACGAAATTGCCTCCACGTCCTCCTTTTCACCCAGACGGGGGATACCGAAGGAATCACCGCTGCACATCTTCTTGAGCATCTGACCCTGGGCATAGGCGCGCTTATTGTTGCGCTGGGCGGCAATGGCGGCCAAAAGATTTCGCTTTTCGCCATCTACAAAATCTGCAGAAAAAATACCGTCTTCCAACTTGGGGCGGAACATCAGCTCTTCCAAAAAGGCAACCATCGGGGCAAAGACCTTGTCGCCTGCAAGGGCATACTCCTCCCGCATAAAGCTGCAGCTCAAGCCTGTGGTCTGGTAGTCACCCACGCGACGAACCTGCGCGCCCAAGGCTGCGCCATACAGGTCGTCCAGATGCAGAGTGATATCCCGCAAATCGGGGGCAGTTTCACAGCCCCGCAGCAAAACGGCGGGCAGAAGCGCGTTAAGGGCGGCTTCCTCTTTACACATAGGACGGACAAACTGAATGCTCAGCCCTTCCTGTTTAAACCGCTTGTCCTGAAAGCACCGCAGGGTGACCTGGGGCAAGAGGGAAATGGTGTAAATCATACGTCCTCCAAAAAATATCATTGTGGGTATTATATACCAAAAACCGCCAAATGGAAAGTGCTACACAAAAAATTTACACTTTACAGTTGTTATTTTTCCGCATTTACGATAAAATAGTGAAAAAAGAGAACGAGGTTTGTGTATGACCTATTTGGAAATCACCATAACGACCACCTCTAATAGCATAGAGGACGTTGCCGCAAAGCTGACGGCCCGGGGTTTCAGCGAGCTGGTACTGGAGGATCAAGGCGAATTTGAGAGTTTTCTGGAAGAAAACCGGGCTTATTGGGACTATATCGACGAGGAATTTCAGAAAAAGCTCCAAGGCTTGAGCCATATTAAGCTGTATCTGGAGGAGACGGACAGAGCATCCCTCGCCCATTTGGAAACGGTGGTTACAGACCTTGGCTTGCAGATGCGCGTCACACCATTGGCAGAGGAAAACTGGGAGGAGAGCTGGAAAGACAACTATCCACCCCAGGAGGTGGGCAAGAAGCTTGTGGTACTGCCCTATTGGCTGGCAGACACAGATTTGCGCGGCAGACTTCCCGTTGTGCTGGATCCCGGCTTGACCTTCGGAACAGGGGCACACCCCTCCACCCAAATGGTGCTGGAAACGATGGAAGATGTGGTAAAAGCAGGGGCAAGCTGTCTTGATTTAGGCAGCGGCAGCGGGATACTTTCCATAGCGGCATTGCGTCTGGGGGCAAAATCCGCCATTGGTGTGGATATCGACCCCAAGGCGGAGGATATTGCAAGAGAAAACGCAGCCTATAACGGCTTTTCCGATGCCTGTTTTACCGCCTGCACAGGCAATGTGACGGAGGATCAGGGGTTGATGAGCCGCCTGTCCCAAGGTCAGTATGATGTGGTGCTGGTGAATATTGTGGCGGACGTGATTATTGGGCTTGCCCCTGTTCTGCCCCGGTTTATGGATGAAAACACAATATTGATTTGTTCAGGAATTTTAGATACACGGCTGGAGGATGTGCTGAACGCATTGACCGGGGCGGGACTTACCGTAACCCAGACCAAAGCCAAGGAAGATTGGCGGTGCGTCAGCGCGAAAAGGAGAAAACTATGACCATACCTTATCGCACCCAACGGGTGCTCAAACGAATACTCGGTGTGGCGGCAACCGTTGCCGTTATACTGGCGGTGGTGGGAACTTGCTGGTTTGTGTGGCTGCAAAGATATGTGGTTTACACGGCCGACGGCAAAGTGAGATTGGATTTTGACCTGCCACCTATCGGAGAAGGACAGTTGGCAGTGCCTCCGGAAAAGGAGGATATTCCCATCCATCTGGACCAGAACAATGAGATGATTGGCGGAAGCACGGAGCTAACCCAACTCAACGGCTACTATGTGGAGCTGAGCGATTTGCGGGATATTGAAACCGTAAAATCCCAAATCCAAGCCCTGCCTGCAGAAACAGCCGTGATGGTGGACGTAAAGGGCATTAAGGGTGACTTTTACTACTCCTCGGCGGTGGATAGCAAGCGCAGCAGCGGTATCAACACCCAGGCAATGGACGAGCTGATTGACTACCTGCAGCGCAGCGGCAGATATGCCATCGCCCGAATCCCGGCTTTGCGGGATTGGAATTACGGCTTAAATCACGTGCCGGACGGTGTGCACCATTCCTCAGGCGGCTACCTGTATATGGACGACGACGGCTGCTACTGGCTGCATCCGGGCAGCCAGGGAACACTCTCCTATCTGACCCAGATTATTATGGAACTGAGATCCCTGGGCTTTGATGAGGTGGTACTGGACGATTTTTGTTTCCCCGAAACAACCTCCATTATGGTAAATGGGGATAAATCTCAGTTACTCACCAAGGCGGCAAGTGTGCTCCTGTCTGCCTGCGCCACAGACCGCTTTGCGGTGTCCTTTGTGAAAACGGCAGATTTTACAATGCCCACAGGCCGCACCCGTATGTTTGTGGAGGGAATGGACGCCCTTCAGGCGGGGGATTTTGCGCCCAACAGCGGTGTGGCGGACACGGCGGTGAACCTGGTGTTCTTAACAGAATTGCACGATACCCGCTTTGACGTTTACAGTGTTATGCGCCCCCTCTCCGGCGCCCATTAACGCTATCATAAGAAACCGTAGGGGACGATGCCCACATCGTCCCCTTTCCAATAGGGAACCGGGTGGATGTGGGCATCCGCCCCTACGTATTCTACCGCGCATTTCTGTCTGGAATATGGAGGTGGCTGTCAGCTACCTGCAAACCAATATAGATAAAAGAGGAAAATTTATGTTTAATGGCTTTACCCCGGAAACGGTGGATTTTCTTTGGGGAATCCGAATGAACAATAACCGGGAATGGTTTCTGGAACACAAAAAAGATTATGTAAACCACCTGTACGAGCCGATGAAGGCGCTGGGACAGGATTTATTCCAGCCGTTTTTGGACAAGACGGGAAATCTCTTAAAGGTCAGCCGCATCTATCGGGATGCAAGAATGCACCACGTTGTGCCCTATAAGGAGAGCCTGTGGATTTGCATTCGGCGGGATGTAGAGTGGTGGGCGGAGAATCCCTGCCTGTATTTTGAAATCCGCCCCGAGGGTGTCAGCTATGGCCTCATCTGGTGGCATCCCAAAACTTCTATGCTGGAGCAGTTCCGCAAACGCGTCGCCGCAAAGCCCAGGGAATTTCTCAGGCTGATTGGGGATACGGAAAAAGCGACCGGCGTACCCATTACCGCAGAGCTGTATAAGCGCCCCAAAGAGGCGCCCATACCCGAATTAGCCCCCTTCTATGCTTGGAAAGGCAAAATTGCCTGCGTGGTGGACGAGCCGGTGTCGGAGAGTATGTTTGGCCCGGACTTAGGAAAAAGGGCAGGAGAAATTTTGGAAAAGCTCATTCCCCTCTATGAATATTTAAATCAGTTCAAAGTATAAAAATGTGGTCATTGCGAGGAGCATAGCGACGTGGCAATCCCCCGACTAAGATGGGGATTCCCACGACTTGCTGCGCAAGTCTCGGAATGACTGCTTTTAGACATAAAAAAACCTCCCCGGTTGGGGAGGTTTTTTGTTGGGGTTTTATCAGATATCCAGCACAATGGAGGGACGAAGCACAGCGACTTTTTTCCATGTACCACTGTTGGCTGCGTACTGCAGACGGGCAGCCGCGGATAGGTTAGAGAACAGGGTAAAATCGCTACCAATGCTGACAAGGGTGTCATTACCAATATAGATGCACATCTGCTGGGAAGTATTGCCCTTCATCATAAGGATGTCGCCGACCACCAGATCCTTCTCCCAGAAGTACCGGCTGCGCAGGGGCTTATCGCCTACGTTGGTGTAGCGGTAGTAGGTTTCGTTACGGCCATTCTTGTTGTAGGTCGAATCTCTGACCAACCCGCCGCTATACAAACCGGGAGCAACCATTCTGGCACCGTTGGAGGTGTTGGAATCCATCAAACAAACCGCGGTTACGTTGCTGGTTTCGTAGTACCAGGTGTCGTTGAAAATACCAACATTGTCCTCGCCCTTTACCAGATTGCTTGTGCTCTGGTTGCTGCCGCCATCCAGCAACAGACCGTAGGTGGTAACGTTTTCACCGAAAATGTTATCCACGCCAAAGGCTTCCTTATAGATCAGGTTTGCAATCTGCACGCTGTTGAGGGCGGATACGTCCATAGCTTTGACAGCTTCCACAGCGGCAACCAACTGTTGCTGCTGGGAGGGAGTCAGGGTGTTGGCAACATAAGAGTCAATACACTTATGCACAACGCCGTTGATGGTTGCCTTGCTGCCGTCGATGGCGGTGTAGGTTTCCACACCGTCCTTCACCTGTACGGTGTAGGTTACGGAAATGCGGGTGTTGGCAGGGATATTCAGATTCCAGCTGATATCGTTGCCGGTGTGCACACCGCCGTTGTCAGTGTGCAGGAAGACCACGTGGTCAGAAATAACGTCCTTGATTTCAACCTGCTTGGCAGTGTCGGTGGTGTTGTTTACATAGAAGGTGTAGGTGACCTCGTCGCCGGGGTTCACGGTCTTACCCATAGCAGTGGATGCAATCTTTTCACCGATGATGCCCTGCATATTGTTGATACGGTTCCAGGAATTTTGGGAAATAACCGGATTGGCCGTCAGATTCTGCAGACGAACGATAGAGAAACTATCCAGGTTAAATACATAGCTGGACTCGTTGTAAATGGCGGGATCAAAGAGATCTGCCACCATTCTGAAGCGGATAGAGGCTTCGTGGGTGTCGGTCTTATTGGTAGCGCTGTAGTTGGAGCCGGAGCTGTGGATGATGGTGCCGTTGCCCACATACAGCATTGCGTGACCGGAGCCGGAGGTTCTGCGGATACAGATGATATCACCGGGACGGAGATTATCAATAATGTACTGCTTTGCCTCTGCCTGCTCTTGCTCTGTCATATTGGAAACCCACGTGCTGCCGTCCTTGACCATAGGATTGCAGTAGAAAATGGTACTTGCATTGCCGCCGGTCTTGGTTTCGGGATCCCACTTATATGCAGCAGCGTCTGCCAGATACTTGGTGGTGTTCTGAACTTGAGATTTGCTGGTGCTGCTCAGAATTGCTCTTGCGGCAACACCGTAGGTTGCCCAGTGGACGTCGTAGGTGAAGTAGGCGCAGTTGGTGTAGCCATACTGGTCTACGGTGTAGTCCTCGGGCTGCTTGATGGTGCATTCGTAGCGGTTAGCGCCCTGACCGTCATCGGAGTACTGGGTGCGGTCACCACGGAGCAGATAAGCTTCTGCGGTAGCAATCAGCGCCTTCTCCAGATCGGTGTATTCCTGTTTGTCGTAATCGTTGAAGTATTCACCCTCGTTGTAGGAGAAGGTGATGTTCAGATTGATAGATACGCGGACAACCACCCACTTGTCTGCAGAAGGCAGGGTGGACAGAATAGTTGCAGGGGTGATGTTGGTGACAACCTCGGTCTCGCCCAGTTCAATCAGATGGGTGCCATCATAGATATAAACTGTGGTTGCGCCGCCGTTGTTCACAAACAGAACGTCGCCGGAAATCAGATCATCGGCAGTTACGGAAGTTGCCCGCGGGCCGCGGAACAGGCTATCCTTGGATTCGGGAATCTGAGTGCCGCCGTACAGGGTGGGAGCAACACGCTTTAACAGGTTGGTTGCGGTGTCGGAGACATCCTCAGTGCCGCCGGAGCCGGAGGAGCTGCCGCCCTCACCCGCCTGCTCAAAGATCATAGTGATGACCTTGTTGGGGTCGGTAGTACCAAAACCGCTGCTCTTGGTAAAGCCCACGTTGTACATCATAGAAATCAGAGACAACCGGTTCATAGGCTCGTTGCTGGAGTTCTTAGCAGTCAGGTTGGCAGTGACCAGAGCGTCAATGGCCATTTCCATCTTGCGACGGTCTTCAGCATTGAAGGTTTCCAGCACCCAAATGGTCTCAGCAGGTGCTGCGATGTCCTTATCATTCACCTTTGCGGGGGTGTTGGTGATGATAATATCGGTTGCGGACTCCCGCACCTGCGCGAGGGTGTATTCGGGTTTTACAGTGTAGGTAATGGTTTTGGTTTCGCCGGCGGGAATGCCGTCGATATTCCAGATCAGATTGCTGCCATCAGCGTCGGGGCAGCCGCTTACCAAAGAAGTGCCCTCGGGCAGAGTGTCGGTAACGGTTACGTCGATAGCCTGGTCATTGTTGTTGGTAATGGAAATTGTATATGTATATCTGCCGCCGGGGTGCGCGGTGATAGCGCCGCCTGCGGAGGAAGTCTTTGTTGCAATCACGTTTTCCATCAAGTTAACAGGAGGCTCGGTTTCCTCAGGTTCAGTTTCCTCAGGTTCAG
>JAZNDB010000216.1:0-3594 GCA_045587845.1 Faecousia sp. | reverse complement strand
GGACATGATAGCAACCCAACTGCATTTTTGTTTCAGCAGGAAAGGACAGAAGCATTGCAGTTTTTTTGTCTCACCGGGGTACTTCATAGCGAATGTTACATGGTATCCGATTATGGAAAAACATACAAAGGCGGGAGACTGAATTCTCTTGCAATAGGCGGGTTCATCGGGTACAATATAATATCCGGTATTATGGATGTTGGTGACAAAATAGATTAAGGAGCAGGCGAAGATGAAAAAGCTGATGATTGCGCCGGTCATTATTCTGGTGGTTTTGCTGGGAGTTTGTCTGGTGTTGCAGCTGCGCGAGAGGAATGTTGAGGTTACAGAACCTGTGCAGACGACACCCGTGCAGGCGACGCCCTCTCAGCCGGCAACCGTGGATACCCAGCCTACCCCGATGGTAAATGTGACATTCCGGGTCGGTCAGACGGTTTATTGCACGCAGTCTCTTACTTCCGGGAATTATCCGGAGAAAGTGCAGGTGGATATACGGGGTGTCCGTTTTGTCCGATGGCTGGATAGTGACGGTGTTGCAGCGGATCCTACCTCCGCACCTGTTGCAGACGATGTGACTTACTATGCAGAATACTATCCCCAACTTACGGACCACGTTTGCTTTTTGTATACGGATATAGACAACCGGCTGCATCCGGATGATGCGTTGATCGCGGATGACCTGGCCGATGCGTTGACCGTACTGGCGGCGGACGGCGCATTTGATTACTATCCCCGGTTGCCTGCCGGTGACGATGAGGTTTCACGGGATGAGCTGAAGGTGCTTTTGGAGTGTTTCTTTGAAGCCGAACGGGTGGACCAGGCTTTACCTCAGGATGAGAAGGTGACCCGGGCAGCATTTGCCACGACAATGGTCACACTTTTGGGTTATTCTGTCGATGAACGAATTACCATTGCCCCGGGAACAATCATTGCAGAGGATGTGACCGCAGACCGGGCGGATGCCATTGCTCTGCTGCAGGCGTCGGTAAATTCGCAATTGGATGAAAATGGGTCAACATGGGCGGATGTGGGGCTTCCTTCCGGTTACGAGCCGGGATTTGTGCACATCGACGGCTGGCTTTACTATGTGGATGATAACGGATATTTTTTGAAGAATGATAGCATCGGCAGCCTGAAGTTTGGTACGGATGGGCGCTATACCTGCGGTGATGCCGCGCTGGATGCAACGGTTGCTGAACTATTGAAGGGCTTTTTGGAGAAAAACCCGGAAATGACCCGGCTGGAGATTCTTCGGGAAGTCTACGATTACTGTCACGAGGGCTTTACCTACCGCCGGACTTATGAAAATCCGGACTTTGGAGAAACCGGTTGGGAGATTGCTCAGGCGACGGCCATGTTTGAAAAAGGAAAGGGTAATTGCTATAGCTTTGCAGCTATTTTTTGGGCGCTTTCCAGGGGGCTTGCTTATGAAACAAGAGCCATCAGCGGAGCTTGTTTGAAAGATGTGCAGCCACACAGCTGGTGCATCATCGAGATCGATGGCGCGGATTACTTTTTTGATCCGGAGTGGCAGTACGCCTACCACGAGCGGGGCGTATTCGACAAGGATATGTTTATGATTCCCATGGACAAGGCCAGCTACTGGAGCTATAAGTGGGTGGAAGAATGATTTAAGGAAAGGAGGCTGACGGAGTGAATTTAGATAGTGTATTCTTTATTAGTGTCTTTTTGCCGGTGGCAATGACCCTTTATTTTTTGATGCCGGGTATAAAGGCAAAGAATGCCGTTTTGCTGATTGTCAGCTTTCTTTTTTACAGTTTTGGCAGTTTGACCGGCGGGCTTGTGTTACTGGCAGTTTGCCTGGTGAATTTTCTGCTGGGGCTTTGGCTGTGCAGAGGAAAAAGGAGAAAACTCCCTCTGGTGCTGGGCGTGGCTTTGAACATTGCTTTGTTGGCACTGTATAAATACTTGGATTTTGCACTAGTGCAGGTGTTGGGCCGGCCGGAGTTTACTTTGGGTCTTGCTGTGCCCATTGGAATTTCCTTCTTTACCTTTAAGTGTATTTCTTATCTTGTCGATACCTATCGGAATTGGGAGCAAGGAACGGGAAATCCGTTTGCCTTTGCGTTGTACCTATCTTTCTTTCCTACAATTGTGATGGGACCCATTGTAAGATATCGGGATTTTGCCCCCCAATTGAAATCCCGAAACCATTCTTTGGAAGAAATCTGCCGGGGGTTGCGCAGATTTGTTGCAGGCCTTGCCAAGAAGTTGCTGATTGCAAGTACGTTGGGCAGCATGGTGGATGGTATTTTTGGTATGGATGCCGGCGGTTCGGATATAAGACTTGCCTGGCTGGCTGCCATCGGCTACAGTTTGCAGTTGTATTTTGATTTTTCCGGCTATATCGATATGGCAATCGGCATTGGTCGGGTGTTTGGCTTTGCTACTACTGAAAATTTTAATCATCCTTACGTGGCATCCACCGTGGGCGGCTTTTGGCGCCGGTGGCATATGAGCCTGACCGGATGGTTTAAGGACTATGTGTACATTCCTTTGGGAGGTAATCGGAAGGGAAGAGTTCGCGCAGGGATCAACAAGTGTATTGTTTTCCTGCTTTGCGGAATATGGCACGGTGCAAACTGGACATTCCTGCTTTGGGGGATATGGCACGGTTTGTTTTCCCTGTTGGAGAGCATCAATGTGATCCCCGCGAAAAAGTTAGAAAAGAGTCGGTTTGCCGGACATATCTACACATTATTTATTGTAATTGTCGGATTTGTGATGTTCCGTGCAACATCGGTTGTCCAAGGGTTCTCAGTAATTCGCGCAATGTTTACAGGATTCCGTTTTACGGCAACGGGAACGGTAGTGATGCACCGCTTGCTGACCTGGGAAACGGTGGCAGCTTTGGTGGCTGGCATCGCATTGAGTGTGCCGGTATTTTCTTGGGTGACGGCAGAAAAAGGGAAGCGGTTGTTGGATGGTGCCGGCTGGGTGCTGACCCTCCTCCTTTTTGTAATCTGTATTATTAAATTGGCAGCGGGTGATTTTGCCCCCTCCATATACGCGAGTTTCTAAGGAGGTGTGGCAATGAAAAGAAAAATTGGATTTGTAGTATTTCTTGCTTTGTTTTTTGCTGCATGCTTAACATTGAGTGTAGGGATACTGATTGCAGGGCCTTCAAAAGCCGGTGCGAATGAACGGCTCAGCGAATTGCCTCGGCCGGTTACAGAGGAAGAAAACTGGAACAGGGAGTACCTTTCTCAACTGATGGATTGGTTCAATGACCGGTTTTTCCTGCGGCAGGAGCTAATCAGTTTTGACCGGTTGCTGACCGGAATGTTTTTCGGTACTTCGGAAGAAGACAGTGTTATTTTAGGTGATTCCGGCTGGCTGTATTTTACGGATACGTTGGCTGATTACACCGGCATTGAACCGATGTCGGATCGGGAGATTTGGAGTGCGGCTAAGAATTTGGCATTGATGGCGGAATATTGCCGGGAAAATGGTAAGGCGTTCGCGTTTGTCATTGCACCAAATAAAAACTCTTTGTATGATGAGGCTATGCCGGATTTTGGCGTTAAGGCGCAAAACAGTGATGCAGACCGGCTGATGGCGCAACTGGCAGAG
>JAZNDB010000215.1:0-17976 GCA_045587845.1 Faecousia sp. | reverse complement strand
TCTTCGGTATAGTCGCCCTGGCGGGGATCGGAAGTGTGCCAGTTGAGAGCTTCACAGCCGTACTCAGAGCAGCCGATGGGGATGTTGGGATGGGTTGCGTGGAACTTATCGAACCAGGGACCGTTCATAGCGGTTTCGCCGCCGTACCAGCCGAAATAGTGGTTGTAGGAAACCACATCGGGAATCTGCAGGTAGGGGTCATCCATCTTGCACATAGAAACCGCTGCGATGGTGGTAAGTCTGGTCTTATCCATTTCGTGGCACAGGTCGTTCAGAACGCGGTGATTTTCCAGCAGATCCTCGG
Source organism: Faecousia sp. (assembly GCA_045587845.1). Classification (GTDB taxonomy): domain Bacteria; phylum Bacillota; class Clostridia; order Oscillospirales; family Oscillospiraceae; genus Faecousia. The sequence continues at coordinate 17,672 of JAZNDB010000215.1, read as the reverse complement.
TGCTGCCGCCAATGGAAATCTCATTGGACAGACCCCAAACCACAATAGAGGGGTGATTGTAGTTTTGGCTGATCAGTTCCTTCATCTGGCTGATTGTGTTCTCACGACCGGTGGGCATATGCTTGGAGATGTAGGGAATTTCTGCCCAAATGACCATACCGCGCTCGTCACACAGGTCATAGAAAAACTGATCGTGCTGATAGTGGGCCAAACGAATGGTGGTTGCGCCCACTTCACAAATCAAATCCATATCCTCGGTGTGATGCTCGGGAAGCAGCGCATTGCCAATGCCCCAGCGGTCCTGGTGGCGGGAAACGCCACGCAGAGGATAGGATTCTCCGTTTAAGATAAAGCCACGGTTGGGGTCAATTTCAAAGCTGCGGCAACCAAAACGGGTCGCTACGCTATCGATAGCATTCCCATTTTCCAACAAAGCAGCCTGGGCGGTATACAGGTAGGGATCCTTACGGCCGTGCCACTTATGGGCATTTTCGATGGTGAAGCTTACCTTTGTATCTGCGCTGACAGTCTGGGCAACCAAATTGCCTTCCTTATCGGTAAGGGTATAGGAAATTTCGTGACTGTCGGTACGGTTGGAAACAAACACTTCCACTTCCACATTGGCATTGCTGCCGTCCATCACAGGAGTTACCTTGATGCCGGGCGCGCCGTAGTAGTCCAAATCAAAGTGGGAATTGCTGACGCAAATGATGTTTACATCACGGTACAGGCCCCCGTAGAAGGTGAAGTCTGCCATTTGGGGATATACGGTTTCGTTAGCAGCATTATCGACAGAAATAATCAGCAGGTTTTCGTCTTGCAGCTTTTCGGTCATATCTACCCGCCAGCTGGAATAGCCGCCGTGATGCTCAGCCAGCTTTTCGCCGTTCAGGGTTACAAATGCAGAGGAGTTGGCTCCGCGGATTTCCAGATAGTAGCGGTCGGATGCGGGCAGCTCAGCCTTGGTAAAGGACTTTGCATACTGGCAGGTGCCACGGAAGTAATCGTTGCCGCCGTCCTGTCCGTCCACTGCGTTCCAGCAATGGGGCAGATTCACCTGCTCCCAATCGGCAGGCAATGCTGCAGGTACTTCTGCCTGCTTTGCAAACAGCCAGGCAGAGTTGAAATTTAAAATATTTCTCATACAATTTCTCCTTTCCCATAGTATCGGGCAGGCAGAGTGCTGCCTGCCCGAATGCGGTTATTTCAAAAGATTATCCAGCTATCCTTCTGGTTTCCAGTTCTTCATTCATCTTAGCCAGAGTCTTCTTGTCCAAGTTGTAAACCAGACCCAGGCCTACGAACAGGAACACACCGGCAACCAGGAACAGGATTGCCACCAACTGACGAACCTCCAAGGCAAATGCCCAGTCAAACAGGGTCACGTCAATTTCAGTGAAGACACCGTTGGCATCAGGCTTTGCATTATTCACATAGCCCATACCCTGCATAATGGTCAGCGCTACAGCAGGACCAACACCCTGCGCCAGCTTACGGAAGAAAGAGTGCAGAGAGTACACAACGCCTTCCTCGCGATTGCCGGTCTTCCACTCGTTGTAGTCGATAGCATCGCCCATCATAGCCCAGGAAACTGTAGAGTAGATACCCATACCCAGAGCCATAATCAGTTGCGCAACCACATACATAATCAGGTCCAGACCGGTATTGCCTTCGGCAACAGGGACAAGACCCAAAGGTGCCAGCAGCAGAACTGCTGCGCCCACAACATAGCAAACAGACCCGACAATAGACAGTTCCTTCTTGCCGTACTTGGTAACCATCTTACGGGCCAAGGGAGTGAATACCACAATGGGAATCATAGAGAACATAGTAATCAAGCCGGAAATCTGCGCGTTCTTAAAGTAAATCTGGAAAGTAACAGAAACTGCAGTATTTGCGCCCTGCATACCAATGAACATACCCATAGCAGCCAAGGTAGCGCCCACTGCGGGACGATTCTTCAGGAAGTTGCCCATAGCCTTGAATACATTAAACTTAGGCTGATCTTCATTGACAGCAACCTCGGTATCCACGCGGATCTCGGTGTTCTTGATCATAAACTGGAAGCACAGGAAGCCCAGGCCGCCCATAACCAAAGCAGCTACAAAAACCATAGGTCCGTTCAGGGACTGATCCTTATTGTAAACAAGGAAGGGCAGAATAACCATAGGCACCATATTGCCGATCATAGAGCCGATGGAACGCCACGCAGAAAGGCTTGCCCGGTCGGCAGGCTCTTTGGAAATCAAAGACAGCAAGCTGCCATAAGGAACATTGGCAACGGTGTAGAAGGCATCCCAAACAATATAGCCGGCCATAAAGATAATAATCTTTGCCCACTCGGGAGCGCCGGGGAAAGGCAGGAAGCAACAAGCACCACCAACAATCAGACCGATAGAGCCGGCCCAGATGTACTGCAGAAACTTATTTCTCTTATACTTATGTCTGTCAGAATCAACGATAGAGCCGATCAGGGGATCGTTGATAGCATCCCACACCTGCAGGATGACAATCAGAAGAGAATACCACGCGCTCAGACCCATAACCTGTGTCCAGAACAAGGGCATAATGGTACCCTTCAGCGCAAAGCTCATATTGCAGCCAAGGTCGCCGGCTGCATAGGCAACGGAGTCGCGGATGCCAAAGGGGCGAAGTTGTTTTGTTGTTTTCACCGTGAATACCTCCACATCATTTTTACCAAAGAAACGTATAATCTATGTTTCTTTTTTTACATTTTACCATATATATCCCCTTGCGAAAACAACATATCTCTGTTATTATAACACATATCTCATATGTTTGGGAGGTGTTTTTGTGTCAGACATTTTTCAGTTTCTCCAACAGCTTCTGGATTGCACCGCAGGGCTTTCTCTGTCCCGTATCCCCCTCTCCAGGGATGGGCTTTTGGCGCTCATTCAGGAGAAAACAGGGCATATATTCGACAGTTTATTGCAACAGCATTCCAATTACTGGCAATCTCTTTTACAGACACCCACCCGCGCGGATACCATTTATGAATATTTTGCTATCGGTGGAATTGCCTTTTTGGCATATGTTCACAGCGAAAGCAACGATCTTTTCTTCTTAGGCCCGGCGCTTACCAAACCGCTGTCAAAAAAGGAAACCATTCGTGAAATGCAAAAGTACTCCCTTTCTCAAGGGCAACAGGCGCAATTTCTTCAGTACTGTGATACGCTGCCTGTAATGGAAAGCCATATCCTCTATCGCACGGGAGATTTGGTGTTTGGAAGACTTTCCGGGCTTCAAAAGCCTATGCGTATCGCGCAGGCAAACAACGTCGCTCTTATGGATACATTTTATCCCAGTGACACCCCTTTGGGCGGTGAACACATTATGCAAATGCGCACAGTAGAAACCCGCTATGAGCAAAGCGCAACCCTGACGGATGCGGTAAAACAAGGCAATCTCTCCCTGGCTTTGCACATTATCGGGCAGTACTCCCCTACACAAAACACAGCCGTAAGAAATGCCAATCCTCTGCGAAACGCGCAAAACTACTGCATTGTGCTCAACACCCAGCTCCGCCACGCATTGGAGGTATCCGGCATTCACCCCTATCGGGTGGATCAGCTGTCCAACGAAGTGGGTCTGGAAATTGAGCAACTGAAAAGTCTCTCCCAAATCCCAGCCTTTTTTAATCAGGTTATTCGCAGATACTGTCGTTTGGTGCAGGAGCACGCATATCCCAATCTGAAACCCTTGATCAATCTGACGGTAACTTATATTAAGGAACATTTGACGGATAATCTCACTGTAAAGGACACCGCCAAGGTGCTGACCGTCAACGCAAATTATCTGTCCACCCTGTTCCGCAAGGAAATGGGTATGACCTTCATTGATTTTGTAAACAAAGAACGTACCACCCAGGCGGCGGCCCTATTGAAGCACGCATCCTTGCAAATTCAGCAGATTGCATCCCTTGTGGGTTATAATAACACCAGTTATTTTGCAAAGCAATTTTTGCGTTTTCAGGGCATTTCTCCCAGTCAATACCGGCGCAATTAAAAACGGAGGCACAGGCCTCCGTTTTTAATACAGTTTTAGAATTTCTACCACCTTGCGGGCGGTTTTATAAAGAGGACCCTCCAGGGACTTCTGTACGTTTTTCAATTCCTTGCGGATTTCGATGCCTTGGGGGCAATGGCTTTCGCATTTGCCGCAGCCAATACAGTTATAGGCGGCGGTGGAATCCTGACGGGCCGCGCTGCACATAAAATGTTCCTTAAGTCCTGCAAATTTACCCTCGGATGCCAACCGGTTATAGGCCGCAAAAGCGCCGGGTATATCCACGCCCTTTGGGCAAGGCATACAGTAGCCGCAACCGGTACAGCCAACCTTCATATTGGCATTGATGGCAGACACCACTTGCTTAAGCATCTGCTGTTCTTTTTCGTCCAGTTCGCCAATTTCTGTGGTAGATGCGGTCTGCAGGTTATCTTGGAGCATTTCCATAGAATTCATACCCGACAGAACGCAGGTAACCTCTTTTTGATCCCACAGCCAGCGGAATGCCCATTGGGCGGGTGTCCGTTTCACAGGGTAATTTGCAAAGATATCCAGTGCCTTTTGCGGCAGGCGGTTTACCAGCTTGCCGCCACGAAGCGGCTCCATAATCACCACCGGCAAGCCTTTGGAATGGGCATACTCCAACCCTCTGCGACCGGCCTGGGAGTGTTCGTCCATATAGTTATACTGAATCTGGCAGAAATCCCAATCGTATGCATCCACCAGTTTGCAGAACATATCCGTATTTCCGTGGTAGGAAAAGCCAATCTGACGGATTGCGCCGGTCTGTTTCTTCTCCTCCAAAAATTCCAAGATGCCCAGTTTCTTTAACTTTTTCCAAGTCTGGACGTCTGTGAGCATATGCATCAGGTAGTAGTCGATATAGTCGGTTTTCAGCCGCTTTAAATGCTCCTTAAAAAGCTTTTCCATTCCCTCCCGGGATTTAATCAGGTAGTGCGGCAGCTTTGTGGCAATATACACCTTTTCCCGCAGGTTGTTTTTCGCCAGAATCTCACCCAATGTCGCTTCGCTGCCAGGGTATATGTAGGCTGTGTCAAAATAATTGACGCCGGCATCAATTGCTGCCAGCAGTTCCCTTTCCGTTTCCGCCACATCGATACTGCCGCTACTGCGGGGAAATCGCATACATCCAAATCCCAGAACAGAAATATCATTGCCGTATTTGTCCTTGCGGTAGTTCATATTTTCACCTGTCCCCTTCCGTTTTGCTGTTTTTTATTATAACATATATTTCTTTTTTGTATATGAAATAATTATAAATTCGCCATATTACCTTGCAATTACCGCAGGATAGTGCTAAACTGTGGATATATGTAAAATAAGAAAGGATTCCGTCTATGGAACTGAATGCAGCAATCTTAAAGGAAATTGAAAGCAGTTGGCAAGAGGCCCTTGACCTGCTTATGGAACTGGGCAAAATCCCCGCCCCCTCCAATCACGAGGAAAAGCGGGCTTCTTTTTGCAAGGCCTGGCTGGACAAGCAGGGCGCTGAGGGTGTGTATATCGATGAAGCGCTGAATGTAGTGTATCCTGTGGGTGATATAGAAAACGGTCCGTTGGTGGTGTTTATGGCACACCTCGACGTGGTATTTCCCGATACGGAAGAACTGCCTATGCGTGTAGAGGACGGCAAGCTTTACTGTCCCGGCATCGGTGATGATACCCTTCATTTGGTTGCTCTTTTAATGGTTGCCAAGTACATTGCAAAGAACAAGCTTACACCCAAGGAAGGCGGTATGCTTCTGGTTGCCAACTCCGGCGAGGAGGGCTTAGGCAATTTGAAGGGCTGTAAAAAGATTTTTGAGCAGTATGGTAGTCGGGTGACGGAATTTGTCACCTTTGACGGACCTTTCGGCAGTATCGACAAGGGCGGAAAAATTTGCACAACCGCCGTGGGCTCTAAGCGCTATAAGATCGAAATTGACACAGAGGGCGGTCATTCCTACGGTATGTTCGGCAACCGGAATGCCATTGCCTATCTTGCCTCTTTGATTGATACCCTCTACACCATCAAAGTTCCCAACCGGGGCAAAACCACCTATAATGTGGGTATTGTTTCCGGCGGCACTTCCGTTAACACCATCGCCCAGCACGCAGAGATGCTTTACGAGTTCCGTTCCGATAATCGGGAGGACTTGGCGGAGATGGAGGCGCATCTGGATGCTGCTTTGGCATTTTATGCCACAAAAGGTATCAAAATCACCTCTACTGTGGTTGGCAGCCGTCCTTGCGGTATTGAAGTAGACCAGTCCCGCCACGATGCACTGATTACCCGCGCTAAGACCGCTGCAGAAAAGTATTTCGGTTTTACACCTGTGTGTGGCTCTGCTTCCACCGACTGCAATATTCCTTTGTCTATGGGCATTCCTGCCATTGAAGTCTCCTGCGGAAGAGGAAAAGGCTCTCACACCCGTGAGGAATACATAGAAATCGACTCTCAGGTACCCGGACTGAAGCTGGCATTTGAGATGGTTCTGTACCATATGTAAAGGAGAACAATATGTCCGAGAAAATTTCTTTTATTGCCACAGGCGATGCTTTTATGACCCGCCGTCTGCCCAAAGGCGGCTATCCCGGCTTTACTGAGATTCAAGAAATCATCAACAGGCACGATGTAAAATTCAACAATCTGGAAATCACTATACACAATCAGGAGGGCTATCCTGCCGTGGTTTCCGGCGGCACCTGGGCTATGGCAGAACCGGAAATTTTGGATGATTTGAAGCAGTACGGTTTTAACCTCTACAACACTGCCAACAACCACTCCGGTGATTATAGCTGCGGCGGTGTTTTGGCGACTATGAAGTATCTTCGCGCACGGAGTATGATTTTTGCCGGCACAGGCGCAACCCTTCGGGAAGCCGCCTCCCCTGCTTACTTAGAAACTCCCAATGCCCGTGTGGCGCTGATTGCTTCCAGTGTTTGCGAGAACACCTACGCTGCCATTGCCGGTGACCAGAGTGTGGATATGATCGGACGTCCGGGTCTGAACCCCCTGCGTTTTAAGACCACTTATCACGTAGAACAGAAGTATTTTGACGCGCTGAAGGAAGTGGTTGCAAAAACCAATATGAATGCCGCCAAGGAGTACTCTATCTCTAACGGTTATTCCAATCCCCTGCCCGAGGGTGAGCTGGCTATGGGTTCTTTAGGCTTCAAGCTGGATACCAAAACCGAGCAACACACCGCCCCCAACAAAAAGGATTTGGACAGAATGATTGCCAATATTCAAGAAGCGCGGCGACAAGCGGACTATGTGCTGGTCAGCATCCATTCCCACAATTTTGCAGGCACAGATACGGTGAATCCTGCTGAATTTATGCAAATCTACTGCAAGGCCTGCATTGATGCCGGCGCGGACGCCATCTTAGGTCACGGTCCTCACGAGCTGCGGGGTATTGAAATCTACAAAGGAAAGCCCATTTTCTACTCTTTGGGTAATTTCATTTTCCAGACAGAAACTGTCAGCGCCCAGCCTGCCGATGCCTATCAGAACAAGGGTATGGCCCACGACACCTTCGTAGGCGAATATATGGCTAACCGCAGCAAAAACGGCACTAAGGGCTACTGTGTTTTGGAGAACATCTGGCGCAGTGTTATGGCTGGTTTTACCGCTGAGGACGGAAAAATCAAACAAATTCAGCTCTATCCCATTACCCTGTGTCAAGGTGCGCCCAGAAGCAAAATGGGCATCCCCCACCTTGCTGACAATGACGATGTGCTTCACTATTTGGCGGAGCTTTCTGCCCCCTTCGGCACGAAGCTTACAATCAAGGACAATGTGGCAACCATCGACCTGTAATTATAACACCCCCGCTTGCAACGCAAGCGGGGGTATATTTTACTTACCGGGGATTCCGGGCTTTGTCATATTGTGGGGATTTAAAACATTTTCCACTTCCTCAGCAGTCATAATGCCCCGTTCTACCAACAATGTACGGACAGGAATACCTGTTTTCAGCGCTTCCTTTGCCAAAGTTGCAGCCTGCGCATAGCCTATGTAGGGACACACCGCGGTAATTGTGCCGACGCTGGCATTGAGCAGGTCCAAGCAATGCTGTTCGTTGGCAGTGATACCCTCTACACAGTTGGCTGTCAGCGTATTTACCGCGCCGGTCAACGCGGTAATGGACTGGAATAGTGCATCGAACACCACAGGCTCAAAGGCGTTCAGTTCAAACTGTCCCGCCTCTACTGCCATAGAAATGGTCATATCGTTGCCCACCACACGGAAAGCCACCTGATTGACCACCTCGGGGATTACAGGATTCACCTTGCCCGGCATAATGGATGAGCCGTTTTGACGGGCGGGTAGATTGATTTCTCCAAAGCCCGTTCTAGGGCCTGAGGACATCAATCGCAGGTCGTTGGAAATTTTAGACAGCGCCAGCGCGCATTCCTTCAGCGCACCGGACACGGCAGCAAAGCAGTCAATATGCTGGGTGCCGTCAATCATATCCTCCGGCTGATAATAGGGCACGCCTGTAAGCTGGGATAAGATTTTTGTTACGCTACCAAAGTAAGTAAGGTCTGCATTGATACCGGTACCAATGGCTGTGCCGCCCATATTCACGGCATACATTTCCTCCTGCGCTGCATCAATCCGTTTCCGGCAGCGGCGGATAGCTGAGGCATATGCAGTAAACTCCTGTCCCAACCGAACAGGAACTGCATCCTGCAGTTGGGTACGACCCATTTTGATAACGTAATCAAATTCCGCGGCTTTTTTCCCAAATGCCGTCTCCAACTCAGCCAAGCTCTTCAGAAGGGGCTGCAGAAGAATCACAACCGTCATTTTGCCTGCGGTAGGCACAATATCGTTGGTGGACTGGCCTTGATTCACGTGGTCGTTGGGATGGACAAGGGTGTAATCCCCCAGCCTGCCACCCAATTTCTCAATGGCTACATTGGCCACCACCTCGTTGATGTTCATATTCATAGAGGTGCCTGCGCCACCTTGAATGGGGTCTACAAGAAACTGGTCCTGGAATTTGCCGTTGCAGATATCCTCGCAGGCAGAAATTATTGCATCTGCCACCTTCTCATCCAGTACACCCGCCTGTTTATTGGCAAGGGCGCAGGCCTTTTTTAGCAGCGCCAAGCTATGAATCATAGCAGGAATCATCCGGTTGCCGGTGATGGAAAAATTCTCCATCGCCCGCAGAGACTGCACTCCATAGTAGGCCTGCGCGGGAATTTCTCTGATGCCGATAGAATCCGATTCTGTACGCATATTTGTGTTGGATGCCATAAAATCGTCCTCTTTTCTTACGTTTTCCTTGAGTATAGCACCCCGTAAGATTTTATTCCAATACACAAACAAAGCATATAATTATATGTTTTTTGTTATAATTCTGCGGATAGTATATTGACATTACCTGTTGCCGGTGCTAAAATTTTTCTAGCACATAGAGAAAAGAGGCAACATTATGGATAATTTGTTTCACCGCAAGGACTTGATTTACACCATTGCCAAGGAACAGAGTTTTTCCAAGGCTGCGCAGAAACTGTTTGTGGCCCAGCCGTCCTTAAGCTTGATGGTAAAAACCTTGGAGGAGGAGCTTGGCACTCCCCTGTTCGACCGCAGCAGCAAGCCCATACGCCTCACTGAGGCCGGCACAGAATACGTCCGCGCCGCCGAAAGAATCAAAGAAATCGAACGGGCCTACAAAGAATACATCCTTGCCCTGAACAATCTGGAGGCTGGGTCTCTTCGCATTGGTAGCAATCAACTGCTGTCGTCAATTGTGTTACCCAAGTACATTGCTACGTTCATTCAGGCGCACCCCAAAATTAAGCTTTCCCTTATGGATGCCAACTCTACCACCCTGGAGAATGAAATCAGCAACGGCGCGCTGGATATTGTGATTGACAACAGCCTGTTGCCCACAGATATTTTTGACCAACAGCTTCTTGCCACGGAGCATCTTTTATTGGCTGTGCCTGCCGGTTTTTCTGCTAACACAGCCTGCCGCAACTACGGATTCTCCTTTCAAGACATTCTGCAAAACAAGCATATTGAAACCCCCAATCCCGTTCCTTTCAAGTTCTTCGCCCAAGTTCCTTTTATTCTGATGAACCGAAACAACGACACCGGCAAACTCAGCAATTCTATTTTCCACGAAGCAGGCTTTACCCCTAACGTGCTATTTGAACAAGACAGGCTCACTACACTATACTCCTATGTGGAGCAAGGTGTTGCCGCCTCCCTTGTCACGGATACCTTAGTGCGAAATATTCGGGGTGTCCGACAGGAAAGCATCATTTTTTATACCTTACCTGTTCCCCATAGTCACCGCAACATTTATGCCTATTACAAGAAAAACAAGTTCTGCACCAAAGCAATGACTGCTTTTATCGACGGTCTACATACACTTGTATGGTGAGCAGCATAAAACGAGGCTTTTACCCAACGGTAAAAGCCTCGTTTCTTACTCTTCTGTTATTGCAACAGGTAGTTTCCGCACAAGGGCGGATTCCACTTGATAGTTATCAATCGCGGTAACTGTAATCTGCAGCCCCTCCAGCTCCACCACTGCATCTACCTCGGGAGAGGTTTCCAAATGATGGAAAATCAAACCGTTCAGGGTATCATACGCTTCGGATTCCAAGGACACTCCCAGCACCTCGGACAGTTCCTCCAGCAGGACGCTTCCGTCCACCTGCCACAGATCGCCCTCCAGCGGAACAATCTGCTCCACTGTATCTTCTTCCGCAATATCGTCCTCCAGGTCACCCACCAATTCCTCAATCAAATCCTTGATGGTAACAATACCGCACATTCCGCCATATTCATCCAACACAACAGCAATCTGCCGGTGTTCCTTTTTCATATTACGGAACAGCGCGTCTGCTTTCAGTGACTGGGGTACAACATAGGCCTCTGTAACCGCCTGCTCCATCACCGATTCTTTGGTCTTCTCCTTCATACGGAAGTAGATTTTACTGTTCAAAATACCGGCAATCCGGTCGGGTGTACCATCGCAAATCGGATAATAAGTAAAGCGGGATCCGGATATGGTTTGATCCCACGTATCCAGATCGTCCTCCAGATACAGAAAGGTCACTTCCGTTCTATGGGTGACAATCTCCTCTGCAGACAGATTGTCGAACTCAAATACGTTTTGGATAAATTCCCGTTCCTCGTTATCGATGGTGCCACTTTCGTTGCCTGCTTCCACCATCATACGGATCTCTTCTTCGCCGACCTCCTCAGGCACAGCATTGGGATCAATGCCCATCAGTCGCAATACACCGTTGGTAGAAACGGTCAGCAGCCACACCAGAGGCGCGCAAAGCTTGGAAATACCGCTAATCAGGCCGGACATACCCAAAGCAAGTTTCTCTGCTTTCCGCATTGCAACCTGTTTCGGTACCAGTTCCCCAAACACCAACGTGAAGTAGGACAGAATAATGGTGATCACCACCACCGATACGGAATGCAAAACATCTGCCTTAAAAGGAATGCCAAGATGTAGTAACCAGTTCACTAAGGGCTCTGAAAAGTTATCTGCCGCAAAAGCAGAGCCTAAGAAGCCAGACAGGGTGATTGCCACCTGTATGGTTGCCAGAAAACGGGCTGGCTGGCTGGTCAGCCGCGCAAGGCGCACAGCGCGCTTATCACCCTCTTGCGCCAACTTGGCAAGCTTATTATCGTTCATTGAAATCACTGCGATTTCCGCGCAGGCAAATACAGCATTCAGCGCAATCAGCGCCAACTGCAAACCTATCATAAATACAATTGAATTATTCATATTTTCCTCCATAATTATATCAAAAAAGCTCAAAAAACGTACAAAAAGGCAAAGCCTATATCCTTACATCCGAAGATGCGGACTACGCTTCGCCTGAACTTCTATATGATATAAACTGGGAGTATCGGGATTACTGTCGCCGTCGTCCATAGCCTTTAAAAGGTCTCCTTTCTTTCTTTATCGGTTTATATTATAGCATATTTTTTCAAAAGTGCAAGTATTATTACTTTACTTTTTGCAACTTCTTTTTTATACTAAATATATTATATTGTGTTGTATGCTTAAGCATACGCAAAACAAACGAAAGAAGAATACAACAAATGAAATGGTACAGCCCTCAAACAAAGCCCTTTTTGATTTCCGGTTTTCCTTTCTATGAAACCGACCAAGCCTATCGGCGGATGCCTCTACATCCCTCCCATCCCCTTCCCGAGGCGGTGGACGGTTTGGCAAATGAAACAGCCGGTGGTCAAATTCGATTTCACGGCAAGCTGAAAACCCTTTCCATTCAAGTCAATCTTTCCACCAAACCCCTGTATTTCAGCAATATCCCAACCGCCCATTTGTCATTAACCGCTAAAAGCGCTTTTGATCTATATGTTTCCCGGGACGGCGGTGATTATATCTTCTCCGGTCTGCATACCCGCTTTGCTCCTGAAGACAGGTTTTACGAAAAAATCCTCATTGATCTGCAGGAACCTGAAGAATTTGACATTCTGCTGAATTTCCCCCTATACGATGCAGTGGATAAAATTCTGATCGGCGTAGATGATGAAGCTGAGATTACAGAAAGTCACAAGAAGTTTGTTGACGATAAAAAAATTGTGATTTACGGCAGTTCCATTCAGCAGGGCGCCTGCGCCAGCCGTCCCGGTATGTGTGATGCCAATATTCTCTCCCGCTGGCTTAACCGTGAAGTTTATAATCTAGGCTTTAACAGCAGCGGCAAGGCTGAACCGGAAATGGCGCACATCATTTCCCAAATTGAAAATGTTGCCGCGCTGGTTATCAGTGTAGAGGGTAACTGTCCCGACAGTCAATGGTTAGACGAAAAGGTGCGCCAGTTCTTGAAAATCTACCGGCAAAAGCATCCTAAGACACCCATTATTCTTATGCCTTTTGTTGTTGGCGGTTTAGACTTGCTCAATCCCGCAAAAATGGACGACCGAATGAAAAGGCGCGCCGTTCAGCAGAAAATTGTGGAGGATTTTCGCGCGTCCGGTGACGAAAACCTTCTCTTACTGCTGAGAGATCAGTATTTGGATGCGGAATTTGATGGTCATCCCATTCTTCACGAAGCAACGGTTGACGGATTACACTACACCGATCTGGGTTTCTTCTGGTCCACCAAGGTTTTGTATCAGTTCCTAAAAAACCTTTTATAAGCATCACAGCAAAAACGAAAACCCAGTCTTAACAGACTGGGTTTTCATTATTACGAATGATTATAATGCCAACTACTTTGTTTTACAATAATTATATTTTTTGCAATTTGGACATTTGACGATTCTTTTATCCATAAAATGAAAATACACAGAAATTTGATACCATTTTGGCTTAATGCTTGCACCACACTCAGGGCAAATATAGGTCTTGGACATAATTTTCATATGCGCAATCAGAAAAATTATAGCAACAGGAATTGCAATTACAAACCAAGGCACATCGTATTGCTTATCAAACCAATTCACCGTACATCCAGATAAAGATAGCATTAAGACAAGCAACGCAATTATGCCAAACACTTTTCTCATTGCAGATCACCTCAATGCAATTATACCATTTAACCATACGAAGTGCAATATCAATCTATGCTAAAACAAAAACACCAGCCGCCAGACTGGTGTCTGTTTTGGTGGGGGATGGTGGATTCGACTTACATTTTCTTTCGCACCGCGAAAGAAAATAGAGGTATCGACCAGTGTTTGCATTGGTCGAAGCAACAGTCCAACGGACTGTTGCACTGCTATGGGTTCGAATCCACATCCAAGAAAAAAAGAGATACACCAAACTGTGTATCTCTTTTTTGGCTGTTACGAACCATTTAGATGCCAACTTTGTATTTTGAAAAAATCAGGTATTTTTTAATCCCCAAAAAAATTTTCTATCGACCTCTATATTCTTGTTTCAAAACCTCTGCCATTTCTTCCGGCGATTCCTGACAACCACCTGCAAGCCACAATTTAATAATGGCATTAAGACCATTTCTGAAAAATTCAATATGATACTTGATATTGCTATCAATATGTTCCTTTTCGGCTCGCCTTGTATCATATATCGAAACAAGGTGTTTGTCGTCATAACAAAGCTTAAAATATGTCTTATAGAAAATTTGGTTTTCTTTAATATGAGTAAACATCTTTAATGCACCGGTATGTTCATTAAAATAATCATAATCGGCAAACAGATTGCTGAACTCATTTTCGAGTTTTTCTCTCGTTTTATCGGCAAGGTCAAATATATCAATATAATTGGCATAAAAAGTACTTCGGTTGAGTCCCGTATTTTTGACAATATCCGAAACGGTTATTTCTTTGATATCACGGGTTTGCAGTAGCTCTATAAACGCCTTTTCGATCTTCTCTTGTGACTCTCTGCGCCGCTTGTTGTTCTTTACATTCATAATAATTCTCTATTATTCCAACACTTGTCGTTTAATTGTTGATTGTTTTGCTTTGGCAAAAATATTATACTATAAATGCAATAAAAACACAAGTGTTGGAATAATGAAAGGAGATTTTAAAATGAAAAAGAGTAGTTTTGTTGCACTCATTATGGGAACTGTAAGTGGGGTGCTTTTTGCACTCGGTATGTGTATGGCACTTCTGCCTGAATGGGACGCCTTTAAAGAAGGCATAGTTTTCGGTGCTATAGGTATCGTACTTAGCATTGTCACGGCACTTATCTGGTGCAAAATGGAAAACAAGAAACTGCCGAAAATGAGTGGTAAAAATCTATTCCGTGCTATTTACGCCGTCGTTGCTACTTTAGCGTTTGGCGTAGGTATGTGTATGTGTCTTGTGTTGGAGCAAATTATTTGGGGCACACTCGTCGGTTTGCTTGGTATCATTATGCTGATTGCTCTCATTCCGATGATTAAAGGTATCAAATGAAGGTATTAAATCTTGTAAAAAGCCCTTATACAAGTCTTGCGTTTAATGTTGCTTATGCGCTTGGCAACTGTATGATAGGTTTCCTTGGACACTCATGGTGGTTTATTACAGTAGGTGCGTATTATACCGTGCTTGCAATCACAAGGTTTTCTGTGTTGCAGGTCAGACGAAAAACAAACGGCAATTATGATGCCGAGCTTTTTGCACGGCGCATTACGGGAACTTTATTGGTTGTGCTTTCGTTCTGCATAGTAGGCGTAAACATAATGTCTGCTATTAAAGACAGAGGCACTGCCTTTCATGAAATTGTAATGATCACCATTGCCACATACACATTCACTAAAACCACTATTTCAATTATTGGTATGGTGAAAGCAAAGCGTTCCGCTTCTCCGGTGCTAAAAACACTCCGTAATATATCGCTCGCTGATGCGTGTGTTTCCATTTACACAATGCAAAGATCAATGCTCGTGTCTTTTCCGGGTATGGAAGCGGCGGAAATCTTATTACTAAACATATTTACGGGAACAGCAGTTTGGATTGTTGTACTGCTTCTCGGAATCAATCTGATTGGAGGAAAATATACAGATATGGCTAAATCAAAAATTGTAAAGGCAAATGAAAAAATCGCCGAAGCAGTAACCGGCGGTTACAAAATAATTGAAAAAGGCGTGGTAGAAGGCTATAAAAAAATCGAACAAGGGGTTGTAGGTGGTTACACCAAGCTCGAAGATAAGTTTGTCGATGCCTACCTCACAAAAGACGGCGAAACTGTTGAAGAAGCAAAAGCAAGATTGAAAGATAAAAACAAATAGAAAAAGGGGTGATTTAGCAAAATAATTGCTAAATCAGTCCTCTATATTTTGTTTCGGTGGTTCGAATCCACCTTGTAGGTCGTTGGCATCTATGAAATTGCAACTTAAAAATTAGGGGTAAAATTAAGAAAAGCCTTGATTTCTCAAGGCTTTTCTGTGCGGCATCTAAATAGACCACAACACTTGGTGGGGGATGGTGGATTCGACTTACATTTTCTTTCGCACCGCGAAAGAAAATAGAGGTATCGACCAGTGTTTGCACTGGTCGAAGCAACAGTCCAACGGACTGTTGCACTGCTATGGGTTCGAATCCACATCCAAGAAAAAAAAGAGATACACCAAACTGTGTATCTCTTTTTTGGTGGGGGATGGTGGATTCGAACCACCGAAGCTATAAGCAGCAGATTTACAGTCTGTCCCCTTTGGCCACTCGGGAAATCCCCCATATGCAATTTGTTCCAGTCCATTTGAGCACTGGCTCTGATTGGAGCCGGTAGACGGACTCGAACCCCCGACCTGCTGATTACAAATCAGCTGCTCTACCAACTGAGCTATACCGGCGGCTCAAACAGAACACGCTTATTATAGCCACCTAACCCTCTTTTGTCAAGCCTTTTTTTACTGAAAACCCAAAAGAAATTCCCTCTTCCCATTTAAGCTGCAAATTCTTTGTAAACCTTTTGTGACTGTGTTGTTTTTATTTACATTTTGTGGTAAACTAATCGTATTATTTCACTATTGGAGGTTTCGTGTGTGAACAAACCATCCCGCAAGCTCGTATGGCGTTATCCTTTGGAGTTTATATGCTTGGTTGCAGCCTTTTTTCTGATCGAATTGCTGGCCTGGCTCCTTTTGAAACCCGCAGGGGCTACAGGCCTTTTATTTGGTGTTGCCTGGTCTTTTGTACTGGCAGGATTTCTGCTGTGCCTTCCCAGAAAAGCTGCCCGTATCTGCTTTGGCATACTTTATTTTGTCCTTTTCTTATGGACCTTGGCGCAAGCAGGCTATAATCAGGTATTTGATAAAATGATGTGGATCTCCACCGTCGGTTATGCAGGAGAAGGCGCTGTGTATTTGGTAGATGTGCTTTCTTACTTCCCTGCTTTATGGTGGATTGGTCTGATGGTGATGACAGGAATTGGCATTGCGTTATTACGGTTCTTCCCCAAAACTCCCGGTAAATTCCTTTTCCGTCTACCCTACCTTGCTACCGCCGCTGTATTTCTCGTCAGCTTATGCTTCCTGCCGGAATTGGTGTTTCAGCGGGATAAAGATGTATGGGGCACCCGTTCGGAATACGGCCAATCCTCCTCTTACCGCGCCACCTACAAAACTATGTATGACGCAAAAAAAGTCTACAACATCACCGGTGTTTACCAATTAATTGCCCGTGATATTTGGGTTAACGAAATTTACCCCTACACGCCAAGTTATCGCGCCGCTTTGGAGGAGCAAACCCAGGTGGTTGACGATTATTTTAATAAGCGGGGTGAATCACAGGCAAATGCTATAACGGGGCTGTTTCAGGGCAAAAACGTGGTTATGGTGCTGATGGAGTCTATGGACGACTGGTTGATTAACACGTCAAACACACCTACCATTTGCAGACTTATGAGCGAAGGCATCAACTTCACCAATTTCTATACCCCCGGTTTTGGTAGCGCCCGCACCTTAAATTCCGAATTTTGTATGAATACAGGCATTTATCTGCCTACCACAGGTCACTACGTTTTTGACTATGTTACCAACAGTTTTGACCAATCCATTGCCTCTCAAATGAATCACAATGGTTATACCAGCTATGTTTTCCACTACAATGATCCCAGCTTCTACTCCCGGGGTGTTTTCGAACCGGCAATGGGCTATGAGAGTTATGTGTATTACGGGGATTATACCAGCGATAAGAACGCCCTTTACAGCGATAATCTTCTGTTTGATTTACA
>JAZNDB010000214.1:0-5926 GCA_045587845.1 Faecousia sp. | reverse complement strand
AGACCAAGCAGGTCTTCGGCATTACCTTCCAGCAGGGTCGAAACAACTTTAAGATTGACAATGCGCTCCTGGAGAACATTGTTACCGACAACAAGAATTTTACTGAGGATGCTAAGATTGACCTGATTATTTCTTTGATTACTTTGAAGTACACTCAGTCTAATTCCGTCTGCTTTGCCTATGATGGACAGGCTATCGGTGTCGGCGCAGGTCAACAATCCCGTGTCCACTGCACACGCTTGGCAGGTGGCAAGGCGGATACCTGGTTCCTCCGTCAGCATCCCAAGACACTGGCATTGCCCTTCCGTGAGGATTTGGGCCGCCCGGGTCGTGACAATGCTATCGATGGCTATATCAACGGCAATGAAGAGGATGTGTGCGCTGAGGGTATCTGGCAGAACTATTTCACTACCCGTCCCGAACCTCTTACCGAAGAAGAGAAGCGTGCATTCCTGGATGCGCAGACTGGTGTTGCTTTGGGCTCCGATGCATTTTTTCCGTTCCCCGATAGCATCAAGCGGGCCAAGGCCTCCGGTGTTTCTTACATCGCAGAGCCCGGCGGCTCTATCCGTGATGACCTGGTAATTGCCGAGTGTAATAAGAACAATATGGTTATGGCATTCACAGGAATGCGTCTGTTCCACCACTAAAATACCTTTGCCACACTGCATTTTACAGTGTGGCAATCGGTCTGTTTTATGAATTTGTAATTTGGAGTGTATCTATGAAGATTCTGGTTGTTGGCGGTGGCGGAAGAGAACATGCCATCATTAAAAAACTGAAAGAGAATAAGTCTGTTACAGAGATTTTTGCAGTTCCCGGCAACGGCGGTATTGCAAAAGATGCCACCTGTGTGGATATTGGCGCAAAGGACATTGAGAAAATTGTTGCCTTTGCAACGCAAAATGCAATCGACTATGCGGTGGTTGCGCCCGATGACCCTCTGGTGCTGGGTTGTGTAGACGCTTTGGAGGAAAAGGGAATTCCTTGCTTTGGTCCCCGGGCCAATGCTGCCATTATCGAGGGCAGTAAGGTGTTCTCCAAGAACTTAATGAAAAAATACAATATTCCTACCGCTACATATGAAGTGTTTACGGATATGGAGTCTGCGATTTCCTATTTGGAAACTGCCCCCATTCCCACTGTTATTAAGGCTGATGGCCTTGCTCTGGGTAAGGGCGTTATCATTGCAGAAACCCGTGAAGATGCCAAGGAAGCAGTTAAGTCTATGATGGCGGACAAGGTGTTTGGCAAGAGTGGCGACCAAATTGTCATTGAAGAATTTCTCACAGGTCCTGAGGTGTCTGTGCTGGCTTTTACTGACGGAAAAACAGTGAAGCCTATGATTTCTTCTATGGACCATAAACGGGCAGGGGATAATGATACCGGACTGAATACCGGCGGTATGGGTACGGTTGCGCCCAACCCCTACTACACTGCTGAAATTGCCAAGGAATGTATGGAAACCATTTTTCTGCCTACCATTGCGGCAATGAATGCAGAGGGTCGTACCTTCAAGGGCTGTCTGTACTTTGGTTTGATGCTTACGCCCAATGGACCCAAGGTCATTGAGTATAACTGCCGTTTCGGTGACCCTGAAACGCAGGTTGTTTTGCCTTTGCTGGAAAGCGATTTGCTGACCGTTATGCAGGCAACCACCAACGGCACTTTGGCAGAAACTGAGGTTAAATTTGCAGATAAGAACGCTTGTTGCGTGATTATGGCATCCAAGGGTTATCCCACAGCGTACGAAAAGGGATTTGAGATGACCATTCCGGAAAATATCTGGGATAATGTTTATGTTGCCGGCGCTTCTCTTAAGAACGGCAAACTGCTCACCAACGGCGGTCGTGTGCTGGGCGCGACGGCAGTTGCCAACACCTTGGAAAATGCCATTAACAATGCCTATAAAATGGTAGAAACCATTCATTTCGACAATGCTTACTACCGCCGTGATATCGGCGGAAAGGCGCTGAAAGCCGGGAGGAATTAACATTGGTTTACAGAGTATATGTAGAGAAAAAAGAAGAACTTGCCAACGAAGCAAAGGCGCTTTTAAATGATGCCCGCAACCTTTTGGGGATTAAATCCCTGGAAAATGTTCGCCTGCTGAATCGTTATGACGCAGAGAACATCACTAAGGAACTGTTCGATTACGCAATCGACACCGTGTTTTCTGAGCCTCAGCTGGACATTGCCACCGCTGAATATGACTTGAATGGAGCTACCGTATTCGCAGTTGAGCCTCTGCCCGGTCAATTTGACCAGCGGGCAGACTCTGCCGCCCAGTGTATTCAGATTATTTCTCAGGGTGAGCGTCCTTTGATTACCTCCGCCAAGGTCTATGGTCTGTACGGCAAACTGACAGAGGAAGAGATTACTGCAATTAAAAAGCACGTAATTAACCCCGTGGAATGCCGCGAGGCGGATTTGGCATTGCCCGAAACCTTAAAGGCAGACTATGCCATTCCCCAATCTGTTGCTACCGTGGATGGTTTCATTACGTTAGATGACAAGGGCTTGACCGAACTTCTGGACAAGCTGGGTCTTGCTATGGACCTGGACGATCTGAAATTTTTGCAGGCCTATTTCCGTGATGAAGAAAACCGTGACCCCACCATTACTGAAATTCGTGTGGTAGATACCTACTGGTCTGATCACTGCCGCCATACAACATTCTCCACCATCATTGATGACGTTAAGATTGACGATCCTGCGGTTGCTGCCGCTTATAAGCGCTATCTTGCTGCCCGTGTTGAGGTTTACGGGGAGGAAAAGGCGGCTAAGCGTCCCCAGACCTTGATGGATATTGCCACCATCGGCGCAAAGACCTTGAAAAAGCGCGGCTTGCTTCCCGAACTGGACGAAAGTGAAGAAATCAATGCCTGCTCAATCCACGTCAATGCCAAGGTCAACGGTGAAGATCAGGACTGGCTGTTGATGTTCAAGAATGAGACCCATAACCACCCCACTGAAATCGAGCCCTTTGGCGGCGCAGCGACCTGTATCGGTGGCTGTATCCGTGACCCCCTGTCCGGTCGTGCATATGTCCACCAGGCTATGCGTGTTACCGGCGCTGCAGACCCTCGCAAGCCTTTGAATGAAACCATTCCCGGTAAGCTGCCCCAGCGTAAGCTTTGTCAGACAGCCGCTGCCGGCTATTCTTCCTACGGCAACCAAATCGGTCTTGCTACCGGTCACGTTGCGGAAATCTACCACGATGGCTATGCGGCAAAACGTTTGGAGTGTGGCGCTGTGGTAGGCGCTGCGCCTGCTTACAATGTCCGCCGGGAACGTCCTGCAGCCGGTGATGTTGTTGTCCTGTTGGGTGGCCGTACCGGCCGTGACGGCATTGGCGGCGCAACGGGATCTTCCAAGAGCCACAATATGAAGTCCTTGACCACAATGGCTTCTGAGGTTCAAAAGGGTAATGCCCCCGAGGAACGGAAGATTCAGCGTCTTTTCCGAGATAGCGCAGTTACCCGTCTGATTAAGCGCTGTAACGACTTTGGCGCCGGTGGCGTATCCGTTGCGATTGGTGAACTGGCTGCCGGATTGCAGATCGACCTGGATGCAGTTCGCAAGAAGTATGACGGATTGGATGGCACAGAAATTGCCATATCCGAATCTCAGGAGCGTATGGCAGTTGTGGTGGATGCTAAGGATGCCGATGCATTTATTGCCGCTGCCCAGAAAGAAAATCTGGAAGCCTACCGTGTCGCAGTGGTTACTGAGGAAGAAAGAATGGTTATGGTCTGGAAGGGTCAGACCATTGCAAATCTATCCCGGGCATTCCTGGACACCAACGGCGCAAGCAAACATACCAAGGTAGACGTGACCGAGAAGGATCTGTCTGTACTCAGCAATGTGCTATATGGCTCTCTCCGTGAAATGGCTGCAGACCTCAAGACAGCCAGCCGAAGAGGACTTGTGGAACGGTTTGACGGTAGTATCGGCGCTGGTTCTGTGCTGATGCCTTTCGGCGGTAAGACCCAGACCACACCTGCGCAGGCAATGGCAGCAGTTTTGCCTGTTCTGCCCGGCCAGGAGACCTCTCAGGCCAGCGTAATGGCCTGGGGATTGGATCCGGATATGATGAGTGTTGATCCCTACACCGGCGCTCGCGCCGCCGTCTATACCTCTATGGCAAAGCTGGTAGCAGCAGGCGCTGACTACAAGAAAGCATATTTGACGCTACAGGAATTCTTTGAGAAACTGAAAACCGAGCCGAAGCGCTGGGGCAAGCCCTTTGCTGCCCTTTTGGGCGCGTTGGATGCGCAGCTTGAATTAGGCGCTGCGGCTATTGGCGGTAAGGATTCTATGTCCGGCTCATTTATGGACTTGGATGTACCGCCCACGCTGATTTCCTTTGCAATTGCCCCCATTGATAAGGAGCAGGTGCTGACACCTGAATTCAAAGAAGCAGGCAATCCTGTTTATGTATTTGGACCTGACGATGATACCGCTGAGAGCCAGAAACAGGCTTGGGACGCATTCCATAAACTGCATATGGCAGGTAAAGTGAAATCTGCCTGGGCAGTGGAGAACGGCCTGGGTGAAGCGGTGATGAAGATGTCCTTCGGTAACCGTATCGGCTTTAAGTCCTGCGGTACTGTGGGAGAAAATTGGCACACCAACCTTTATGCGTTCATTGTCGCAGAACTGACAGAAGATGTGGATCTGCCCGGTGTTATGAAGATCGGTGAAACCACCGTGGAAACTGCTATCGTTTTGGACGGTGACAGCGCATCTATTGATGAGTTGCTGGTTATCAACGAAGGCATTCTGGAAGATGTGTATTCCACATTTGTGAATGAAGCGGAGAAAGAAATTCCCACCTTCAACTTTACGGGTAATGCGCCCAAGGCACCTGCTGTAAAGTGCGCAAAGCCTAAGGTGCTGATTCCTGTTTTCCCCGGCACAAACTGTGAGTTTGATTCCGCCCGAGCCGTTATGGCAGCGGGTGGTGATGCTGAAATTGTGGTAATCCGCAACCTGACTGCTGACGATGTAGCCCAGAGCGTGGAAAGCGTTGCCAAGAAGATTGCAGACAGCCAGATGATTTTCATTCCCGGTGGTTTCTCCGGCGGTGACGAGCCGGACGGTTCTGCTAAGTTCATTACCGCGTTTTTCCGTAATCCTGCAATCAAAGAGCAGGTTACTAAGCTCCTTGACGACCGCGACGGTCTGATGTGCGGTATCTGTAACGGTTTCCAGGCGCTGATTAAGTTGGGTCTGGTGCCCTATGGCAAGATTATTGATACCGATGAGAATTGTCCTACTTTGACGTTCAATACCATTTCCCGCCACCAGTCCAAGATTGTCCGCACCCGTATCGCATCCAATCTGTCTCCCTGGCTGAGGCTGATGAATGTGGGTGATATTGTAAATGTACCCATTTCCCACGGCGAAGGTCGCTTCTACGCAACGGAGGAACTGGCAATGAAACTGGCAGAAAACGGTCAGATTGCTACCCAGTATGTGGATCTTGACGGCAATCCTACTATGGACACTGCCTTTAATCCCAATGGCTCTCTGTTTGCTATCGAGGGCATCACTTCTCCCGATGGCAGAGTTATCGGTAAGATGGGTCACAGCGAGCGTATTGGCGCAGGCCTTTACAAAAATGTCCCCGGCAACTACGATATTCGTATGTTCGAGGCCGCGGTTAAGTACTTTAAAGGCTAATTAATAAAACCCGGAAGGTCAATGAGCAGGGTTACTAAGGACAGTTATGTTTTATAGGAATGCTGAGCATTGCGAAGGGCAAGAAAAAAGAGAGAAGTTTTCCTTCTCTCTTTTTTCTTGCCTTTTTTCTGTTTGCAGCGGTACATTCGACTATTAACCCTCCTTTGAGTACAATTATGGCTGAAAATCAAAGGCGGTAACAATATGGGCAAATTCATAGAAGAATTCTACTACAGCA